>DMZT01000025.1 GCA_003484865.1 Stenotrophomonas sp. | reverse complement strand
TCCCTGCTAGTCCGCCGTGCCGCCGTGCTGGGTGCCGGCGTCATGGGTGCCCAGATTGCGGCCCACCTGACCAACGCCGGCGTCGACACCGTGCTGTTCGACCTGCCCGCCAAGGAAGGTCCGGCCGATGGCATCGTGCTCAAGGCGATTGCCAACCTGGGCAAGCTCAGCCCTGCCCCGCTCGCCAGCAAGTCCTACGCCGAGGCGATCACGCCGGCCAACTACGAAACCGGCCTGGAGCAGTTGAAGGACTGCGACCTGATCATCGAGGCCATCGCCGAACGGATGGACTGGAAGCAGGACCTGTACAAGAAGATCGCCCCGTTCGTGGCCGATCACGCCGTGCTGGCCTCCAACACCTCGGGCCTGGGCATCAACAAGCTCGCCGACGTGCTGCCAGAGCAGCTGCGCCACCGCTTCTGCGGTGTGCATTTCTTCAACCCGCCGCGCTACATGCACCTGGCCGAGCTGATCCCGGCGACCACCACCGACGCCGCCGTGCTGGAAGGCCTGGAAGCGTTCCTGGTCACCACCCTGGGCAAGGGCGTGGTGTACGCCAAGGACACCCCGAACTTCATCGGCAACCGCATCGGCGTGTTCTCGATCCTGTCCACCATCCACCATACCCAGGAATTCGGACTGGGCTTCGATGAAGTGGACGGCCTGACCGGCCCGCTGGTCGGCCGCCCGAAGTCCGCCACCTACCGCACCTCGGACGTGGTCGGCCTGGACACCATGGCCCACGTGATCAAGACCATGGGCGACACCCTGCCCAACGATCCGTGGCATGAATTCTTCAAGTCGCCGAAGTGGCTGGACGCGCTGATCGCCAAGGGCGCGCTGGGCCAGAAGACCGGTGCCGGCATCTTCCGCAAGGTCGGCAAGGAAATCGTGGTGCTGGACCTGGAGAAGCAGGACTACCGCACCGCCGACCGCACCGCCGCACCGGAAGTGGTCGAGATCCTGAAGATCAAGAACCCGGCCGAGAAGTTCGCCAAGCTGCGCGAAAGCCAGCACCCGCAGGCGCAGTTCCTGTGGGCGACCTTCCGCGACCTGTTCCACTACAGCGCCTACCACCTGGCCGACATCGCCGAAACCGCGCGCGACGTCGATCTGGCCATCCGCTGGGGCTACGGCTGGTCGCTCGGCCCGTTCGAAACCTGGCAGGCCGCCGGCTGGAAGCAGGTCGCGCAGTGGATCGCCGATGACATCGTGGCCGGCAAGAGCATGAGCAGCGCACCGCTGCCCGATTGGGTGTTTGATGGCCGCGACGGCGTGCACGCCGCCGAAGGCAGCTACAGCCCGTCGCGCAATGCCAAGCTGCCGCGTTCGGCGCTGCCGGTGTACCAGCGCCAGCGCTTCCCGGATCCACTGCTGGGCGAGACCTTCAGCCCGGGCGAAACCGTGTTCGAGAACGACGGCGTGCGCATGTGGCACGACGGCGACGGCATCGCGGTGGTCAGCTTCAAGACCAAGATGAACACCGTGTCCGACCACGTGCTCAACGGCCTGCAGGAAGCGATCAAGCGCGCCGAGCAGGACTACAAGGGCCTGGTGATCTGGCAGCAGAAGGAACCCTTCTCCGCCGGCGCCGATCTGTCCGGTGCGCTCGGCCTGCTGCAGGCCGGCAAGGTGGACCAGTTCGAAGAGATGGTGCACAACTTCCAGCGCACCAGCCAGGCGATCAAGTATTCGCTGGTGCCGGTGGTGACCGCGGTGCGCGGCCTGGCCTTGGGCGGTGGCTGCGAGTTCCAGATGCACAGCGCCAAGAGCGTGGCCGCGCTGGAAAGCTACATCGGTCTGGTTGAAGCGGGCGTGGGTCTGCTGCCGGCCGGTGGTGGCCTGAAGGAACTGGCCGTGCGCGCCTCGCAGGCCGCCGGTCCAGGCGGTGACGTGTTCGCCGAGCTGAAGAAGACCTTCGAAACCGTCGCGATGGCCAAGGTCTCCAACTCGGCGGTCAACGCCAAGGAACTGGGCCTGATGCGCGCGACCGACAAGGTGGCGTTCAACAGCTTCGAGACGCTGCACATCGCCAAGGCCGAAGTGCTGGCGCTGGCCGAAGGTGGCTACCGTCCGCCGATGCCGGCCCGCCGCATCCAGGTCGCCGGTGACGTCGGCATCGCCACGTTCAAGATGATGCTGGTCAACATGCTGGAAGGCCGCTTCATCAGCCCGTACGACTACGAGATCGCCGTGCGCATCGCCACCGTGCTGTGCGGTGGCGAAGTGGATCGCGGCACGCTGGTGGACGAAGAGTGGCTGCTGACGCTGGAGCGCAAGCACTTCGTCGAACTGGCCCAGCAGGAAAAGACCCAGGCCCGCATCGCGCACATGCTCAAGACCGGCAAGCCGCTGCGCAACTGACCCTTTTAGAGAGATCACTGCAATGACCAAGCAAATCCAGGACGCCTACATCGTCGCCGCCACCCGTACCCCGGTGGGCAAGGCGCCCAAGGGCGTGTTCCGCAATACCCGTCCCGACGACATGCTGGCCCATGTGCTCCGCTCCGTGGTCGCACAGGCGCCGGGCATCGACCTCAACCGCATCGATGACGCGATCATCGGCTGCGCGATGCCGGAAGCCGAGCAGGGCATGAACGTGGCGCGCATCGGCGTGCTGCTGGCCGGCCTGCCGGACACCATCGCCGCGCAGACCGTCAACCGCTTCTGCTCCTCCGGCCTGCAGGCCGTGGCCATGGCCGCCGACCAGATCCGTCTGGGCAATTCGGACCTGATGCTGGCCGGTGGTACCGAGTCGATGTCGATGGTGCCGATGATGGGCAACAAGATCGCGATGGCGCCGAGCGTGTTCGACAACGACCACGTCGCCATTGCCTACGGCATGGGCATCACCGCCGAGAAGGTCGCCGAAGAATGGAAGGTCTCGCGTGAGGAGCAGGACGCCTTCGCCCTCGCCTCGCACCAGAAGGCCATCGCCGCGATCCAGAACGGCGAGTTCAAGGACGAGATCAGCCCGTACGACGTGCGCACCCGCCAGCCGGACCTGGCCGACGGCCGCCGCATCATCACCCGCGACACGATCGTGGATACCGACGAAGGCCCGCGCCTGGATTCGTCCGCTGAAGGCCTGGCCAAGCTGCGCCCGGTGTTCCGCAACGGCCAGTTCGGCGGCACGGTCACCGCCGGCAACTCCTCGCAGATGAGCGATGGCGCCGGTGCGGTGCTGCTGGCCTCCGAGCAGGCGATCAAGGACTACGGCCTGACCCCGCTGGCCCGCTTCGTCAGCTTCTCGGTCGCCGGTGTGCGCCCCGAAGTGATGGGCATCGGCCCGATCGCCGCGATCCCCAAGGCGCTCAAGCAGGCCGGCCTGTCCCAGGACCAGCTGGACTGGATCGAGCTCAACGAAGCCTTCGCCGCACAGTCGCTCGCCGTCATCCGCGATTGCGGCCTGGACCCGTCCAAGGTCAACCCGCTGGGCGGCGCGATCGCCCTGGGCCACCCGCTGGGCGCCACCGGCGCGATCCGCACCGCCACCCTGCTGCACGGCCTGCGCCGTCGCCAGCAGAAGTACGGCATGGTGACCATGTGCATCGGCACCGGCATGGGCGCGGCGGGTATCTTCGAATCGCTGTAAGGCATTGATCGGTGCCGGCCCACGGGTCGGCGCCGATCCGGCGGATAACCGGCCCCACCGGTGGCACCAATGCAACGGGTATCACCGGCCCAACTGGTGGCACCAATGCAACGGGTATCACCGGCCCAACTGGTGGCACCAATGCAACGGGTAGGCACCGACCGTTGGCCGGTGCACGGTCGGAAATGAAAAGGGCAGCCTCGCGGCTGCCCTTTTCTGTTCTGCCGGGAGCCGGCCAGCGGCCGGCACTACCGACACGAACGGCGGACCCGACACGAACGGCGGACCGCCCCCGATGTCGGTCGGGAGGGCCGGATCAGCCGCGGTTGCCGCGGCGCGACGGCACCAGCGCGAAGGTATCCACGGCCAGCTTCTCGGCGTGGTTCAACCACGCCCGCACTTCCAGATCATCGACCTCGTGGTCCAGGCCGAAGCTCAGGTTGATGCGACCCTCGGCATCCGGCTGTACCCACTGCTGGGCGACCACCACCTTGCGCTGCGAGGAGACCGCTTCGATCCAGAAGCCGCGGTCGGGTGACTGCTTGGTCACCAGCTGCACCATGTACTGGCCGGCGCGGGTGCGGCGACCCTTCTGCGTGATCATGTGCGCCTGGCGGATGCTCGGGCGCGGGCCGTTGAACGGATCCAGCGGGCCATCCACCGCCACGCCCCCGCGCAGCTGGTCATCGCGGAACAGCTTGATGCCCTTGTCCTGGTTGACCAGCATCGCGCACCAGTCGCCATCGGCCGAGCCGTCCTCGAACGCGGTGCAGCGATCCACGTAGGCCAACGTATTGGACGGATCGGCAAGATCGAACTGCTTGGAAGTGTTCTCCAGGTAGACCGATTTCAGATCCCAATGCTTGTCGTACTCCAGCAGCACCGGCGGTTGCACATGCTGCAGGCCGATCACCACCTGGTTGTCGTCATCGATGCGCAGCTGGCGGGTCTTGTCGCCCAGCCACAGCGAGCGCGAGAACGCCAGGTAACGCGGGTAGTCCTTGCCGTTATCGCGGAACACCGCGGCGCTGGCACTGTCCGAACGTTCCGGGTGCAGCAGCGAGCGGCCGAAGCCGATCGAATCGATGGCCGGGTCGATCAGGCTCAGCAGGGTCGCGCCCGAATCCAGCGTCGAACCGGCCGGCGCGGTCAGCTGGCGCGGGGCGATGTCCTTGCCCAGGAACAGCAGCAGGTTCTCGCGGTCCTGCTTGGCGAGGATGTGGCTGAGATCATTCGGCATGGCCAGGTGATCGGAAGCGATCACGATCAGGGTGTCTTCGCCGTACGGGCTGGCCTGGATGCGGTCGACCAGCTTGGCGATCAGCCCGTCGGTGCACTTGAGCGCATTGAGCATGCCGATGTTGCCGTGCTCGCTCTGGTAGCGGGTGCCTTTGCAGGCCACCGGCAGGTGCCCGGCGGGGTGATGGGTGTCCATCGTCAGCGTGGTCAGCATGAACGGCTCGCCCTTGCGCGAGAGCTGCACGAAGCGGTCGTATGCCTTGTCCAGCAGCACATCGTCATGCACGCCCCACGGCGAGAAGTGCGCGCGGGTGATCTTCTGCTGCTTGAACCAGGCCAGGTCATCCACGGTATCGAAGCCATGCGTGGCCAGGAACTGGCCTTTGCCGGCGAACTGGCCGTTGGCCCCGCCCAGGTAGTGATTGGTGTAGCCCTGCTGCTTGAGGTAATCGCCCAGGCAGACCGCTTCGGGCAGGAAGCTGCCCATGCGCCCCATGCTGTTTTCGTCTTCCTTGGCGGTGGTCAGCGGCACACCACACATCGAGGAGACCAGGCCGGCGATGGTCCAGCCACCGCCTTCGGCCGAGACCAGCCCGCGCACGTCCAGCGACTGCGCGGCCAGACGGTTGATGTTGGGCATCAGGTCCGGGAACGTTTCTTCATTGAGATAGGTGCGCTCCAGGCTTTCGCCGTAGATCCACACGATGTTGCGCGGCTTGGTCAGCGGTTGCGTGGGCACGCGGTACTCGGCCTTGACCATGCTGTAGTCGACCGGGCGCATCTGCTGGTACAGACGCTGGCCATCGCTGTACAGCGGGCTCACCACGATGGCGACGAACCACATCGCCATGAAGCCGGCAAACACCGCCTTGCCATGCGCGGGGCGGTGCCGACGACGCAGGCGCGCCAGCAGCAAGGGGGTGAGCGAGACCAGGGCCAGCGCGATGAAGCCGGCGATGTAGTGCTTGAAGTCGGCGACACCGGCGCCTTCCATGTCCGCGCCGAGGTGGTACAGCGTGGCGGCATTGAGACCGTCACCGGACAACTTGTTGATCAACCACCACGCACTGAGGGTCAGCAGCAGCAATGACATGAGGCTTGCCTTCCACCACACCCACTTGTCAGATGCGAGGAACAGCCAGGCGAGCAGCAACAGTGACAGCAGCAGAATCCAGAGCATAAGCACTTTTGGCAGTGGAGACAGGTGGTGATGGACGCCATGACGACGTATGTCCCATCCGACCGGCTGTCCCAACCACACATGCATGACAAGCCGATGACTCGATCATGCCTGCACGAACCTGACTGAAATGTTTGTTGAAAACGACAATGAACATCCCGCTTCGCACTGCGATATGCGACGTAAAACGCGCGTGAAGAAGCGCGCGCGATGCTGCACTGCATCGCGCGTGTTCAGGGTCGGCTGAAGGCGTGACGTGCGTGCGAACGTGTCACCGGTGCCCGCGTTCTTCCTTGGAGCGTGCGCGACGATCAAAGATCAGCGCACTGAGGATGATGCCCAATCCGAGGACCACGCCGATCAACATCAAGGTGAATGCGATCGCCGGATAGCCGAACAGATGCCAGCCGGTATCG
This sequence comes from Stenotrophomonas sp., assembly GCA_003484865.1. Classification (GTDB taxonomy): domain Bacteria; phylum Pseudomonadota; class Gammaproteobacteria; order Xanthomonadales; family Xanthomonadaceae; genus Stenotrophomonas. The sequence goes on along the minus strand of DMZT01000025.1, from coordinate 2,400 downwards.
ACCTTCATCATCATCGCCGCAGCGAGTATCAGTGCGGCGGTGACGATGCCGGCAGAGACGCGGTTGGCGATCTTCTGCAGGTTCTCCATCAGGCGGGATTCTTCCAGCCCGGTGACTTTCATCTGCAGGCGGTTCTCGGCGAGCAGCGCGAGGATGTCGGTCATCTTGCGCGGCCCATCGCGCAGCAGCTGCTGCATCTCCATCGCCTCGCTGGCGAGATTGGCGGCGGACAGGGATTTCTTCAGTCGCGCCCGCATCACGTGCTGCAGCTGTTTCTCCACGATGCGCCGGGTATCCAGGTCCGGCGACAGCAGCCGACACACGGTTTCCAGATTCAACAGCGCCTTGCCGAGCAGGCTCAGCTCCGGCGGGGTGCGCAGGCCGCTGGCGGTGGCGATGCGGACCAGATCAAGAACGACCCGGCCTTCGGAGAAGCTGCTGTTGGCGGCATAGCGCGCGATGATCTGCCCAGTCTCGCGCAGGTAACGTTCTTCATCGAAGAACTCCAGCCGCGTGCTGATGCCGATGATCTCATCGGCGACTTCTTCGCCGCGCCCATCCACTGCCGCGAACAGCAGTTTCAACAGGCGCTCGCGCAGGCGTGGCGGCATGTGCGCGACCATGCCCAGATCGAAGATCGCCAGGCGACCGGCCGGCGTGACGCGAAGATTGCCGGGATGCGGATCGGCGTGGATCTCGCCATGCACGAAGATCTGGTCCACATAGCCACGGATCAATGCCGCAGCGAGCGGCGCCATCGGCTGCTCGGTGCGCCGCACGTCGGGGATCATGTCCACGCGCACGCCCTGGGCCAGCTCCATGGTCAACACGCGGTGGCTGCAGTAATCCCAGATCGGCTGCGGCACCCACAGTGGTTTGAACGGCTTGAGATGCTGGCCGAAGCGTTGCAGGTTCTCGGCCTCGGCCTGGTAGTCCAGCTCCTGCATCAGGGTCTTGGCGAACTCATTGAGCCAGTCGCGCAGGCGCACGCGGCGTCCGACCTGGGTGAGATGGTCGGCGGCCAGCGCAAAGCTGCGCAGCACGTCCAGATCCGAGCGCAGCTGGGCGGCGACCTCCGGCTTCTGCACCTTGACCGCGACCTGGCGGCCATCGTGAAGCTCGGCGCGGTGCACCTGGGCGATCGAGGCGCAGCCCAGCGGGACGGGGTCGAAGCTGGCAAACAGCTTGGACACCGACGCGCCCAGTTCCTTTTCGATGATCGCCGCGACGCGCTCGACCGGGATCGGCGCGACGTTCTCCTGCATGCGCTCCAGGGCCGTGGCGAATTCCACCGGCACCATGTCCGGGCGGGTGGAGAGCATCTGGCCCAGCTTGACGAAGGTCGGCCCCAGCGATTCCAGGTCGGTGACGAACTGTTCCGGGTTGCCCTCCGGTGGCACATCGTGGACCGCACCTGCGTCCAGGTTCATGCCGGAAAACACGCCGGAATTACGGTAGCGCAACAGCAGGCGCAGGATCTGGCTGCGGCGGTTCATGCCCTTGACCAGCGACGGCGAACCGGGAAGGACGGGCGTGGTGTTCAAGCAGGACTCCGGGGCGACGATCACCGGCAGTGTGGCCGGGCGGCAGTGGTGGACTGGTGAATCCGCTCCGGCTACCGCGACAGGGGGCGGATCGGTCAGAATCGGCGCTCCCGCTTCCTCCTTTGGATCCACCATGGCCGGTGCCAGTCTGTTCGCGTTGCTCGATGACATTGCGTCCCTGCTGGACGATGTGTCGGTGCTGACCAAGGTCGCGGCCAAGAAAACCGCCGGCGTGCTCGGCGACGACCTCGCGCTGAACGCCCAGCAGGTGACCGGCGTCAGCGCCAACCGTGAGCTGCCGGTGGTGTGGGCAGTGGCCAAGGGCTCGCTGGTCAACAAGGCGATCCTGGTGCCGGCCGCGTTGGCGATCAGCGCCTGGCTGCCGTGGGCGATCACCCCCCTGATGATGATCGGTGGCGCCTTCCTCTGCTACGAGGGCGTGGAGAAGCTGGCGCACCGCTTCCTGCATTCGCGCGATGAGGATGAGCAGCGCAAGGCCGAGCGGGCCAAGGCCCTGGCCGACGAGAAGGTGGACATGGTCGCGTGGGAGAAGGACAAGGTGAAGGGCGCGATCCGCACCGACTTCATTCTGTCGGCGGAGATCATCGTGCTGTCGCTGGGCGTGGTCTCCAGCGCGCCGTTCCTCAACCAGGTCAGCGCGCTGGTGGTGATCGCGCTGGCGATGACGGTGTTTGTCTACGGCCTGGTCGCCGGCATCGTCAAACTCGACGATCTGGGCCTGTACCTGTCGCGCAAGGGCGCGGCGCTGGCTGCGGTGGGCCGGGGCCTGCTGGTGGCGGCGCCGTGGCTGATGAAGTTCCTCTCGGTGGCCGGTACCGCAGCGATGTTCCTGGTC
>DMZT01000333.1:3115-8926 GCA_003484865.1 Stenotrophomonas sp. | reverse complement strand
CGGGGCGATCATGGCGCTCCCACCGCGTGGGCAGGCCGAGCGCTGCGCAGTCACGGCACGTCACCGCTCCGCCGGCGGCGGCCTCGAACCGCAGGCGGCGCGCGGCATCGTCAGCACAGTCACCGGTGTCGTCGAGCAGCAGATGGAAACCGTCCGTCCGCCGGCACAGCCCCAGAATGTCCTTGCGCCGGTCCAGGGTGCTGCGCGCCAGTGCCTTCAAGGTGATGAAGGCAACATCGTCGGCCAACTGCAGACTCGGGTACACCGCTTCGCGCAACGTGCCATCGGCCACGGCGCGCAGGATCGCGCCGTCATCGCTCAACCCCGCCGGCAGGTAGCGCGCCTGGATCTGCGCCCGCGCCAGCACCGCCCAGTGATTGCCATCGTACGGCGCGTGCAGCGCCGTATCCGCCTCCGTGGCGGCAGGCGCGGCAGCGAGGGCCGTGAACGACGCCATCGCGCCTGCGGTCAACCACAACAGCACACCTACCGCGCAGCGCATCCGGGTCTCCAGGGTTCCAGGGCGGCACAGGGGAACACGCCGAACGCCCGCTGGCAATGCGCGCGCGGCGGACGCCGTATCCTTGTGTCATGCGTACCCCGATGTTTCCCATCTCCACACTGCTGCCGCAGATCCTGACCACGCTGGAGCGCGGCACCCGACTGGTGCTGGAAGCGCCACCTGGCGCCGGCAAGACCACCCAGGTACCGCTGGCCCTGCTGGAAGCGCCGTGGCTGGAAGGCCGCAAGATCCTCATGCTGGAGCCGCGCCGCGTGGCGGCCCGCAGCGCCGCGCAGTTCATGGCGCGCCAGCGGGGCGAGGACGTCGGTGAGACCGTCGGTTACCGCATCCGCTTCGAGAACAAGATCTCGGCGCGAACCCGCATCGAGGTGGTGACCGAAGGCATCCTGACCCGGATGCTGCAGGACGACCCGTTGCTGGAAGGCGTGGGGGCGCTGCTGTTCGATGAATTCCACGAGCGCCATCTGGCCGCCGATCTCGGCCTTGCCCTGGCGCTGGATGTGCAGTCGCAGCTGCGCGAGGACCTGCGCATCGTGGTGATGTCGGCCACGCTGGATGGCGAGCGGCTGGCGCAGTTCCTCGATGCGCCCCGATTGAGCAGCGAAGGCCGCAGCTTCCCGGTGACGATCGCGCATTTCCCCGCCCGTCGCGACGAGGCACTGGAACCGCAGGCACGGCGCGCGGTGGAGCAGGCCTTGGCCGAACATCCTGGCGACGTGCTGGTGTTCCTGCCCGGGCAGCGCGAGATCGCGCGCGTGCAGACCGCGCTGCAGGCCGTGCTGGATTCGGCCGTGCAGGTACTGCCGCTGCATGGCGAACTGCCGGTGGACCAGCAATCGCAGGTGCTGCAGCCCGATCCCGGCGGTCGCCGCCGCGTGGTGCTGGCCACCAACGTGGCCGAGTCATCGGTGACCCTGCCCGGCGTGCGGGTGGTGATCGACGCGGGTCTGGCACGCGAGCCGCGCTACGACCCCAACAGCGGCTTTGCGCGCCTGGATGTGGTGAACATCGCGCAGGCCTCGGCCGATCAGCGTGCCGGCCGCGCCGGCCGCGTTGCGGAGGGTTGGGCATGGCGGCTGTGGCCACAGTCGCAACGCCTGGAGGCGCAGCGGCGGCCCGAGATCGCGCAGGTGGAACTGGCTTCGCTGGCATTGGAACTGGCCGCCTGGGGCAGTGACGACCTGCGCTTCGTCGATACCCCGCCGGCCGGTGCATTGGCCGCCGCCCGTGAACTGCTGCAGCGCCTGGGCGCGCTCAGCGACAGCGGCACGCTGACCCCGCTGGGCCGGCGCATGCTGACCCTCGGTACGCACCCGCGGCTGGCCGCGATGCTGATGGCGGCCGCCGGGGGTGTCGAACAGGCGTTGGCCTGCGATCTGGCCGCGCTGGTGGAAGCGCGCGACCCGCTGCGGCAAGGGGGGGATGCACTCGCTGCGCGGTGGCGTGCGCTGGCGGCGTTCCGCCAGGGGCGCGTGCCGCACGATGCCAACCGCGGGGGCCTGGCTGCGATCGATGCGGCCAGCAAGCAATGGCGGCGACGCCTGCGCTGTGAGGCCGCGCCCCCTGCGTCGGTCGAGGCGCATCAACTCGGTGACCTGCTCGCCCATGCATTTCCGGACCGGATTGCTGCCCGCCATCCGACCGATCCGCTGCGCTATCTGCTGGCCAATGGCCGCAGCGCGCGCCTGTTCGATCCCAGCGATCTGCGTGGCGAGCCGTGGCTGGTCGCGGTGGAGCTGCGCTACGAAGCACGCGACGCGTTGCTGCTGCGCGCCGCGCCGGTGGACGAGAACCGCCTGCGCCGTGATTTCGCCGATCGCTTCAAACAGGAAGACGTGGTTCGCTGGGATGCTGAGAAGCGTGCGCTGGTCGCGCGACGCGAGACTCGATTCGATCGCATCGTGCTGGACAGCCGCTCGGCCGGTCGCGTGGATCCTGCGCACGCCGCGCAGGCGCTGACCGATGCGGTTGCCGAACTGGGGCTGGACGCATTGCCGTGGACCGAAGGGCTGCGCCAGTGGCAGGCCCGTGCACTGGCGGTGCGCGCATGGATGCCGGCGCTGGAACTGCCGGATGTCTCCGACGCAACGCTGTTGGCGACGCTGCCGACCTGGCTGACCCCCGCATTCAACGGCAGGACCCGCCTGGACGCGCTCGACGAATCCAGCTTGGGTGAAGCGCTGAAGTCACCGCTGCCGTGGGCGCAACGCCAGCTGATCGATCGCCATGCCCCGGTCCGCATCACCGTGCCTTCGGGGATGGAGCGCCCGATCCACTACACGCTCGGTGCCGATGGCGTCACGCCGCAGGCGCCGGTGCTGGCGGTCAAGCTGCAGGAACTGTTCGGCCTGAGCGACACCCCGCGCATCGCCGATGGCCGCATCCCGCTGACGCTGCATCTGCTCTCCCCGGGCGGCCGCCCGCTGCAGGTCACCCAGGACCTGCGCAATTTCTGGGCGAACACCTACGCCGAGGTGAAGAAGGAAATGAAGGGGCGGTATCCCCGGCATCCGTGGCCGGACGATCCGTGGACGGCGAACGCAACACACCGCGCCAAGCCGCGCGGCACGTGAGCAGGCCGCCCATTCCTCACCCGATGCGCGCATTCATGGCTGTCACCTGACCATCGCCCGGCACGTGGCGCGCGCAGCGCGGGGAACCGGCTACAGTCGTGATCCGGCCGTAGCGAATGGATAACACGCCCTACACGGCCACCGCGCGACACTGGATCAGAACCTTTAGGCAAGGACCCCCCATGAGCAGATTGACTGTGATTACCGACCGCGCCCTCGAGCGTGCCCTGGACATTGCCAGCAGCGCTGGTGACGGCCTCAAGCATGCCGGCAGCAACCTGCGTCACTTCGGGCCGCAGGCGACCGACTGGATCAAGACCGGTGCCGCACTCGGCGCGGTCAAGACCGGCAGCAAGGTCGCCGCCAAGGTGGTGCGCCGCAATCCGGCCGTGACCATCGCCGCCGCCGCTGTCGGCGTGGGCCTGCTGGGCTATGCGCTGTACCGCAAGCAGCAGAAGAAGAAGCTCGCCAACGGTGGGGTGGTGAACGGCCAGGCGCAGCGCATCAGCGCCCGCAATCGCCGCAACGACACCGTGGTGGACGAAACCAGCGATATCGGCAGCGACGCCTGATCCGCTGACGCGTTACCGCACGTGCATCGAAACCGCCGGTCTCTGCCGGCGGTTTTTTATTATCCGATCTGCCGCCATTGGCCGGGTTGCAGGTCGCCGATCGCATGCGCGCCCATCGAGATACGCACCAGGCGCAACGTGGGCAGGCCGACCGCCGCGGTCATGCGTCGCACCTGCCGGTTGCGGCCCTCGCGCAGCGTGATCGCCAGCCACGCATCGGGCACTGTCTTGCGGAAGCGCACCGGCGGCATGCGCGGCCACAGTTCAGGTGGCGGCTCCAAGCGCTCGACACCGGCCGGCAATGTGGGGCCATCGTTGAGCAGCACGCCACGGCGCAGCGCCTGGAGCTGCGCATCGGTCACTGTGCCTTCCACCTGCACCCAATAGGTCTTGTCCGCCTTGTGCCGCGGATCGGTCAACTGGTGTGCCAGGCCGCCGTCATCAGTGAGCAACAGCAGGCCTTCGCTGTCGTAATCCAGCCGGCCAGCCGCGTATACCGCCGGTGGCAGCCCGAAACCGGCCAGGGTCGCGCGCGGCGGCTGGCTGCGGTCGGTGAACTGGCACAGCACGTTGAACGGTTTGTTGAAGGCGATCAGCATCGGGGCAACGGCGGCAGTGGGATGGCCCATTGTCCCATCCCCATGCCGTCGCCGCGATCCGCGCGAACGTCAGCCGATGACGTTCATCTTCAGCAGAAAGTAGACGAGCACCAGCACCACGCCGCAGACATTGGCGATGCGAGCTTCCCGTGCCCAGCGCCCCGTGGCGGGCGCGTTGAACGCGCTGCGTCCATCCAGCGCAGCGCCAGTGAGCAGCAGCCCAAAGCCGGCCGCCCCCATCAGGTCGTAGCCGTGCTGACCGTAAAACACGAAATCAACGATCTTGATCAGCGTCATCGCCACGAGGCCGATCAACAGCAGCTTCTTCAAGGGTGCATCCCTTACCGTCCCTGGATCGCGCGGGCCGCAGCCCGCGCGCCGTGTCTTATGCGGGTCGCTTACTTGCCCGGCTTCACGAAGCGCAGCGTCATGCGGTCGCTTTCGCCGATCGCCTGGTACTTGGCCTCATCGGCCGCGTCGTGCTGGTTGGTCGGCGGCAGCGTCCACACGCCGTTCGGATAATCCTTGGTGTCGCGCGGGTTGGTGTTGATCTCGCTGCTGCCGGCCAGTTCGAAACCGGCGGCCTTGGCCATCGCGATCACCTGCTGCTGGCCCACGTAACCGGTCTTGTCGTCTGCCGGTACATCGGCCTTGGCACGGTGTTCCACCACGCCGAGCACGCCGCCCGGCTTGAGCACCGAGAAGAAGCCCTTGAACATGCCTTCGGCCTGGCCGCTGCTGCGCCAGTTATGCACGTTGCGGAAGGTCAGCACCACGTCCGCCGAGTTGGCCGGGCCGAACACCGGGGCCTTCGGGTCGTAAGCCACCACACGGCTTTCGCCGAACACGGCAGCGTTGCCGGCGAATTTCTTGTCCAGCCCATCGCGGCTGCGCTGCTGGTAGTCGCGGCCACGTCCCTCCGCCACGGCCATCGGGTCGACCACGGCGGCCACGTACTGGCCCTTGTCGTGCAGCAGCGGCGCCAGGATTTCCGAATACCAGCCGCTGCCCGGAGTGACTTCGATGACGGTCTGGCCCGGCGCGACACCGAAGAACGACAGCGTCTGCGCCGGATGGCGGTAGGCATCGCGTTTGACGTTGGCCGGATCGCGGCGATTGTCCTGCACGGCCTTCTGCACGGCCGGGGTGATCGCGACCTGCGCGTTCGGGCCGGCGGGCTTGATCGCCATCGCGGGCGCGGCAAGCATCAGGGTGGAGACAGTGAACAGGCAGGCACAGGTCAACGAACGGGCTTTCATCGGCGGGGCTTCCAGTAACGGGATGCGGCGAGACTAGCAGCCAAGCGTGCACAGGTGTTCACAAAGCGTTAGTGCGACGCAGCAATCCAGAACACTGTTTTGTGCCTGCTGCCGCAACGCTGTCACCCCCCCGGCCGTATCCTGTGGAAACGATTCCCAGGGAGAACATCACCCATGACTGCTACGCGCGAACTCGGTCGTTCCGGCCTCCATGTCGCCCCCATCGCCTTCGGCGGCAATGTCTTCGGCTGGAGTGCGGACGAGAAGACCTCCTTCGCCCTGCTC
>DMZT01000333.1:0-3000 GCA_003484865.1 Stenotrophomonas sp. | reverse complement strand
CCTTCGTCGAGGCCGGCTTCAACCTGGTCGATACTGCCGATGTCTATTCGGCATGGGTACCCGGTAACCAGGGGGGCGAGTCGGAGACCATTCTGGGCCGCTGGTTCAAGCACAACGGCAAGCGTGACAAGGTGGTGCTGGCGACCAAGGTGGCCAAGTGGTCCGAACACCCGGGCCTGTCGGCCGACAACATCACCGCCGCCGTGGAGGATTCGCTGCGCCGCCTGCAGACCGACGTGATCGATCTGTACCAGGCGCACGAAGATGATGAATCCACCCCGCTGGAATCCACGCTGGCCGCCTTCGGTCGCCTGATCGAACAGGGCAAGGTGCGCGCGATCGGTGCCTCCAACTACAGCGCCGAGCGCCTGCGCGATGCCTTGAGGGTCTCGGCCGACTACAAACTGCCGCGCTATGAAACGCTGCAGCCGGAGTACAACCTGTACGACCGCGCCGGTTACGAAGCCGGGCTGGAAGCGGTAGTGCGCGAAGCGCAGCTCGGCGTGATCAGCTACTACTCGCTGGCCAGCGGCTTCCTCAGCGGCAAGTACCGCAGTGCCGCCGATGCGGGCAAGAGCAGCGCGCGCGGCCAGAGCGTGGTGGACAAGTACGTCAATCCGCGTGGCCTGCGCATCCTGGGCGCACTGGACGACATCGCCAGCACGCATGGCGTGAGCCCGTCGCAGATCGCGATCGCGTGGTTGATCGCCCGTCCAGGCATCACCGCGCCGATCGTCAGCGCCACCAGTGTCGAGCAGTTGCACGATGTGCTGGCCGCCGCGAAAGTCGCGCTGTCGGCGCAGGATGTGCAGCAGCTGGATGCGGCGAGCGCCGAACAGGCCTGAGCCCACCGCCATGTATGACGGACAGCCGCCGCAGGGCGGCTGTTTCCGTGTGGGGTGGGCGCTCGGTTTCCGGCCCGGCCGAGCGCCCTCGCCTTATCGGCTGGCCCGGCTGTCTTCGGCGACCAGCGCGTGGTGCAGGCTGACGCCGGCACGCACGCCTTCGGCACTGGCCAGGCTGATGTTGCCGACCAGCGTTGCATCGCCTGCGGCATAGATGCCGGGCACGCTGGTCTGCTTGCCCGGGTCGACCTGGACCAGCACGCCGATCGGGCTGTTCTCCAGCACGCAGCCCAGCTGTTCCACCAGGGGTGTCGCCATGTGCTGGCGCGCGGTGACGAACAGCGCGCGCAGTTCAACCCGGCGGCCATCGGCGAGCACGGCAGCGCTCAGCGCCGGTGCCTCGCCTTCGAGACCAATCACGGCGTCGTGCTCGATGCTGACCCCGCGGTGCTGCAGGGCAGCGCGTTCTTCCGGTGCCAGTGTCATGCCGTGCGCGAACAGGGTGACGTTGCCCCAGTCCGCGAGCAACGCGGCCATCGTCGCGGATTTCTCATGCCCGCCCAGCAGGCCGATCGCGCCGCCGCCGATTTCATAGCCATGGCAGTACGGGCAGTGCACCACGCTGTGGCCCCAGCGCTCGGCCAGGCCGGGCAGTTCGGGCAGTTCATCGGCGATGCCGGTGGCCAGCAGCAGCTTGCGCGTGGCCCAGGTGTCACCGTTCGCGGTGCCGACCACGAAACCATCCACGGTCGGCTCGGCCGTGCTGACCGTATCGTTGACCCAGCGCACCGTCGGGTAGTCCAACAGCTGCGCCTTGGCGTTGCGCAGCAGCTCGGCACCGGCGATGCCATCCTGGCCCAGCACGCCCTGGGAATGGGCGGCGAAGCGGTTGCGGGGCAGGCCGCTGTCGATCACCAGGATCTCGCGGCGCGCACGCGCCAGGATCAGGGCAGCGGACAGGCCGGCGAAGCTGCCGCCGACGACAATCGCATCAAACCTCATGGGGAACTCCTGCAGCATGGTGGGCCAGGTGGCGGGCGAATTCCTCGCCCAGCGTGGCCAGGGTGGTGTCACGCAGGCGGGCCTCGAGCAGCGCCTGGGCCTGGCGGTAACTGTCGTCCAGCGCCTCGTTGACCACGCGCTGCACCGGGCAGCCGCGCCCGGTCTCGCGCGCGCCGGTGTGCAGCAGGGCGGGCGCACCGATGGCGACATACACGTCGTGCAGGGTGATCTGCGCCGGCTCCCGGGCGAGTTGGGCGCCACCCCCGTGGCCACGCACGGTGGTCACCAGGCCGCCTTTGTTCAGGGCCGACAGCAGACGGCGGATCACCACGGGATGGGTCGGCAGGCAGGTGGCGAGCTGCTCGGAGGTGCGCGGACCGTCCTGGCCGACCAGATGGGCCATCACGTGCAAGGCGTCTGAGAACTGGTTGCTGGATTTCATGTAACTACATTAGTTACATATTGGTTGCGTGTCCAGTCCTGTTTCGTTCCATATGCGACCAAAATTAATCTACACGCCATCGTCACAACGTTTAATGGAACGGTAACCGTGATTGGCGTCGCACTTCAGCCTGCTTTAGGCAGACCGATACCGCATTGCCCTTCCCCACTTTTCATTTCCCATGACGTCCTCCGCACCGGCGCGTCCACGCGCCCTGAGTCTTCAATTCAAACTGCTGGGCGCGCTGTCGCTCGGCCTGGTCATCATCGTGCTGGCGGCCCTGGCCGGGCTGGGGTCGGCCTGGCGGAACCTGTCGGCCGAGGTGCCCGTCGAGGTCGCCCGCAAAGCGCAGGCCGAGCTGCTGCAGCGCGAGTTCCGGCTGCAGGTGCAGGAGTGGAAGAACGTCTTGATCCGGGGCGCCGATGATGCGCTGCGCGAGCGCCACCTGGCGGCGTTCGATGCGGAAGGACGCCGCATTGAAGCCCTGGCCGGCACGCTGGCGACCAGCCGCGATGAACAGACACGCACGCTGGCCAACCGGTTCCTGGCCGAGCACCGCGCATTGGAGGCCCGCTACCGCGGCGCGTTGGAGGCATTCGCGGCCAGTGGCTATGACACCCAGGCCGGCGACGCGCTGGTGCGCGGCGCCGACCGCGCCGTGGGCGCCACGCTGGATGCCTTGGCCGCGCGCGCCAGCGAACGAGCCGAGTA
>DMZT01000040.1 GCA_003484865.1 Stenotrophomonas sp. | reverse complement strand
CGGTCGGCTCTACCGGGTGGTGCGACATGTGCAGCCGACCAACGGTCGGCTCTACCGGGTGGGGCGACATGTGCAGCCGACCAACGGTCGGCTCTACCGGGTGGGGCGGAAATTTCGGGTATCCGGCGTCAGCCGAAGGTCCAGAACGGCGCTTTGATCCGCTCGCGCCAGTACGTCTCCCCGGCCAGGTAGAACTTCTGCGCATAGGCCTTGGCGAACCAACCTGCGGCCGCGTCCAGATCACGTGTCACGCCGGCGCGGCCGCGGCCCAGCAGCAGGCCGCTGAAATACTGCCCGTACACATTGCCCTGGTCGGCCGCCAGCCGATACCAGCGCAGCGCCTCGATACCATCGCGCGGCAGGCCCATCCCGAGTTCGTACATCGCGCCCAGATCCACCTGGGCGTCGGCATCACCGCGCTGCGCACGCCGCTGGATGTCGACGACCAGCGGATGCAGGGTGCCCTCCGGCTGCGCGGCGATCGCCTGCGGCAGCCGCGAGGATTCGGACGGCATGTGGTGGTAGATGGTCGCGCGCAGGTCCCAACGCAGCGCGCTGGCCGCCTCACCGCGTTCGCGATGGAACCTGACCAGCATCAGCATCGCCATCGGGTTGCCATGCTCGGCAGCGGCGCGATACCAGCGCTCTGCCTTGCGCGGTGAGGCGCGCAGTGCAGTGCCCTGCAGGATGTTCGGGCCGGTGCCATGCAGCAGCTCACCGTGGGTCCAGATCCGGCCCAGGGCCTCTTCGGCCTGGGGGTTGTGGAAGCTCCACGGGGTGACGGCGGCGGCACGTTCGTACCAGGTCACGGCGCGCGGGTCGTTGAAAGTCTCGTAGGTCCTGGCGGCCTCCCAGGCACTGTCGAAGCTGCCATCGGCCGCCTTGGTCTCGATCGACTGCACGATGCTCGCAGGCGTACGTGACGGGGCGCTGCTGCAGGCGATGAGAGAAAGGGCCAGGGCGATGCCGCCCAGGCGTGTAGCGATGCGTCCAATGCGAGCGGTCATGCCAGCCAGGGGGGTGCAGAAGGACCGTGATTATCGCCCGGCCCCGGAGCGCGGGGTTGTCCGCGGCGGTCGGTTTGGTTGCCATCGCAACAGTTGCACCGCCGCCCAAACCCGGTTACGGTCGGTCCATGTCCTCGTTCCCGGCCACCGCTGTCAGCAATACCAACCGCACTAATCTGCGCGCGAATAATCGTGCGCGGCCGATGCGGGACTGCGACCAGGGCTAGTACAAGCAACACGCCCGGACCCCAGAAAACCCGCATCGACCGATGCGGGTTTTTTTGTGGCCCGGGTTTACCCCTTCCGGGCCTGGGTGGCCGGTCGAATGCCTGCAATACGTGTATTCCCCCATCATCAGGAGCTGTTCCCATGTGTTCGATTTTCGGTATTTTCGGCCTCCAGGCAGGCGATGACCTCGTCGCATTGCGTCGCCATGCGCTGGACCTGTCGCAGCGCCAGCGCCATCGCGGCCCGGACTGGAGCGGGGTGTACGTCGATGACGGCGCCATCCTGGTCCACGAGCGCCTGGCCATCGTCGACCCCGCCGGTGGCTCGCAGCCGTTGCTCTCCGAAGACGGCGGGCTGGCACTGGCGGTCAACGGGGAGATCTACAACCACCGCGAACTGAAGGCCGAGCTGGCCCAGCCGTACGCCTTCCAGACCGGCTCGGACTGCGAGGTGATCAACGCGCTGTACCGCGAAGACAGCCCGGCCTCGTTCCTGAACCGCCTCAACGGCATCTTCGCCTTCGCGCTGTGGGACCGCGCCGAGCAGCGCGTGCTGATCGCCCGGGATCCGATCGGCGTGGTGCCGCTGTACTGGGGCCACGACAAGGACGGCCGCCTGGTGGTGGCCTCCGAACTGAAGTCGCTGGTGGACATCTGCGCCGACGCCGCGCAGTTCCCGCCGGGGCACTGGTACGACAGCGCCACCGACACGCTCACCCGTTACTACGAGCGCCCGTGGCGCGACTACGACGCGGTCGAAGGCGTGGAGGCGGACCGCGTCGAACTGCGTGAGGCGTTCGAGCGTGCGGTGCACCGCCAGCTGATGACCGACGTGCCCTACGGTGTACTGCTCTCCGGCGGTCTGGATTCGTCGCTGGTCGCAGCCGTCGCCGCGCGCTATGCCCGCCACCGTGTCGAAGATGGCGATCAGAGTGAAGCCTGGTGGCCGCGCCTGCACTCCTTCGCGATCGGCCTGAAGGGCTCGCCCGATCTGGCGGCCGCCGCCATCGCGGCCGAAGCCCTGGGCACTGTGCACCACGGTTTCGAGTACACCTTCGAAGAGGGGCTGGATGCGCTGCCGGAAGTGATCCGCCACGTGGAAACCTACGATGTCACCACCATCCGCGCCTCTACGCCGATGTTCCTGCTGGCGCGCCGGATCAAGGCGATGGGCGTGAAAATGGTGCTGTCCGGTGAGGGCAGCGACGAGATCTTCGGTGGCTACCTGTACTTCCACAAGGCGCCGAACGCGCGTGAGTTCCATGAGGAGCTGGTGCGCAAGCTCGATGCACTCAACAACTACGATTGCCTGCGCGCCAACAAGTCGATGATGGCCTGGGGCGTGGAGCCGCGCGTGCCGTTCCTGGATCGCGAGTTCCTCGATGTGGCCATGCGCATCGATGCCAAGCACAAGATGGTCGGGCAGGGCCCCGCCGGTACGCGACGTATCGAGAAGGCGGTGCTGCGCGAAGCCTTCGAAGGCTACCTGCCGGACTCGATCCTGTGGCGCCAGAAGGAGCAGTTCAGCGATGGCGTCGGCTATGGCTGGATCGACGGGCTCAAGGCCCATGCCGAGGCCCAGGTCAGTGACCGTGTGATGGCCGCGGCGGACAAGCGCTTCGTGCACAACCCGCCGCAGACCAAGGAAGCCTACTTCTACCGCCACGTGTTCGAGCAGTACTTCCCGACCCAGGCGGCAGCGGAGACCGTGCCGGGTGGCAAGTCCATCGCGTGCTCTTCGCCGGCGGCGATCGCGTGGGATGCGAGCTTTGCCGCGATGGCCGATCCCTCCGGGCGCGCCATCGCCGGCGTGCACGAGCAGGCGCTGGCCTGAGCGATGGCCACACCGCCGCGTCGTCCGCGGTGGTGTGGCGACGCGTGCAGCCCGTAGAATCGCCCCTTCAATCGATGGGGATCGGTCATGGACTCTGACACCACCGGCATGCGTCGCAGCGGCCTGGCCTGGCGCTATCTGGGCTGGGTGGCGTTGCCGCTGGTGATCGGCCTGGGCCTGGCGCGGTTTGCCGGCCCCGCCGTGACCGCGCAGGTGGCCCGTGCAGAGTCCTCGCTGGGGGGCGACTGGGCCGCGCATCTGCATGCGCCGCTCGGTCTGTTCCTGCTGCAGTTGCTGGTATTGCTGATGGTCGCCAAGGGCGCGGGCTGGCTGTTCCGTCGCCTTGGCCAGCCGGGGGTGATCGGTGAGATGGCGGCCGGCCTGATGATGGGGCCGCTGGTGCTGGGGGCCATGTTGCCGCAGGTCCACGGCGTGCTGTTCCCGCCGGCATCGCTGGGTTCGCTCGGCCTGCTCAGCCAGCTCGGCGTGCTGATGTTCCTGCTGGTGGCCGGGGCGGAGCTGGATCTGGGCGGACTGCGGGGGCGACGTCGTTTCGCCTTCGTGGTCAGCCATGCCGGTATCGCGGTGCCCTTCGTGCTGGGCGTGGGGCTGGCGATCTGGCTGTACGGTGCACACGCGCCGCCGGGCGTGGGCTTCACCGGCTTTGCGTTGTTCGTGGGTATTTCATTGAGCATCACGGCGTTCCCGGTGCTGCTGCGCATCCTGGCCGACCGGGGCATGACCGGCACGCCGCTGGGCCAGACCGCCATCGCCTGCGCCGCGCTCGGTGATGCCACCGCATGGTGCCTGCTGGCGCTGATCGTGGCCGCTGCGCAATCGCAGGGCTGGGTGCCCGCGACGATCAACCTGGTCTTCGTGGTCGCCTTCGTGGCGCTGATGCTGGGCGTGGTGCGCCCGTGGTTCTCGCGCCGGGTGATCGCGCCGGGCCAGGAAGGACGCTGGCTGCTGATCATGCTGTTGATGGCGCTGGGCTGCGCCCTGGTGACCGAGATGCTGGGCATCCACGCGCTGTTCGGCGCCTTCGCGGCCGGCGTGGCGGTGTCCGGCAACGCCACCCTGCGGCACACCGTGGCCGAGCGCGTCGAGCCGTTCGCGGTGACCTTGCTGCTGCCGCTGTTCTTCGCCATGACCGGCCTGCGCATGCGCGCCGATGCCCTGCAGGCCAGCGACCTGGTGCTGTGCCTGATCGTGATCGTGGTGGCCACGCTGGGCAAGCTGATCGGCACCTGGAGCGCAGCGCGCAGTGCCGGCATGGGCAGCCATGAGGCGTGGAAGCTCGGTGCCCTGATGAACACCCGCGGCCTGATGGAGCTGATCGTGCTCAACCTGGGTTACGAGCTGGGCTTCCTCGGCGACCGCCTGTTTGCCGTGCTGGTGATCATGGCCCTGGTGACCACGGCCATGACCGGGCCGCTGCTGAATGCGATGGAGCGGTGGAAGCGCAACTGCAACTGATTCCGATTAGATCACCGGAATTCCAGATAGGGCACCATGCGCGCATTGATTCATCAGGAGCACCCCCATGAAAGGCAACCCGGACGTCATCGCCTGCTTGAAGGAACTGCTGCGCGGCGAGTTGGCCGCGCGCGACCAGTACTTCATCCATTCGCGCCGCTACGAAGACCAGGGCCTGTTCGCGCTCTATGAGCGCCTCAACCACGAGATGGAAGAAGAGACCCAGCACGCCGACGCGCTGCTGCGCCGCATCCTCTTCCTCGGCGGCGACCCGGACATGCGCCCGCATGTGTTCGAGCCCGGCGTGACCGTGGAAGCGATGCTGCAGAAAGACCTGGAGACCGAGTACAGCGTCCGCGACAACCTGGCTGCCGGTATGAAGCTGTGTGAACAGCACCAGGACTATGTCAGCCGCGACATGCTGCTGGTGCAGTTGAAGGACACCGAAGAAGACCACGCCTGGTGGCTGGAGCAGCAGTTGGGCCTGATCAAGCGCATCGGCCTGGCGCTGTACCAGACCAGCAAGATGGATGCGAAGGGTACCGCTGCGGATTGAGTGGGTGCGTTCCGGTCTTCCGGGGAGCCGGCCAGCGGCCGGCACTACCGGTGCCA
>DMZT01000341.1 GCA_003484865.1 Stenotrophomonas sp. | reverse complement strand
ACAACTGTCGCAGCCGCCACACGCACCACCGCCACCCGTGGCAGGTGGCGCGATCCTGCGCCCCAGCGCCTGCAACCAGACGGCGCGCTGCGGTTTGACCAGCCCCAGCGCGATCGCCCCACGTGCCTTGCGCACGGTACCCGGGAACTGCTTCTTCATCACCACCCACGCGCTGAAAAGCACGGCCAGCGCGATCACGATGTACTGCAGCAGCAGACCGGTCTCCATCAGCCGCCGCCCAGTGCCACGGTCACCTGATAGGTGATCAGCGAGGCGATGTAGGCGGCCGCGAACAGGTAGAACGTGGCAAAGCCCATCTGCTTCCACGAGTTGGTCTCACGCTTGATCGTGGCCAGCGTGGAGATGCACATCGGGGCGTAGATGTACCAGACCAGCAGCGACAGCGCGGTGGCCAGCGACCAGCCATCGCTGATCAGCGGGGTCAGCGCCTGGCTGGCGGCATCGTCATCGGCGGCGGACAGCGCGTACACCGTGGCCAGCGAGGCCACCGCCACTTCACGCGCGGCCAGGCCCGGGATCAATGCGATGCAGATCTGCCAGTTGAAGCCCAGCGGCGCGAAAAACACCGCCATGGCATGGCCGATCTGACCGGCGAAGCTGTAGTCGATCGCCGGCATGGTCGCGTTCTCCGGCGCCCCCGGGAACGACAGCAGTACCCACAGCAGGATGGTCAGCGCCAGAATGATGCCGCCCACACGCTTGAGGAAGATCATGCCGCGCTCGTACAGCCCGACCGCCAGATCGCGCGGGTGCGGGATGCGGTAGGACGGCAGTTCCAGCATCAACGGATGCTCGCTCTTGTCGCGGCGCCACTTCTTCATCGTCCAGGACATCAGCAGCGCGCTGAGGATGCCGGCCGCGTACAGGCCGAACAGGACCAGGCCCTGCTGGTTGAAGACGCCCCAGATCTGCTTCTGCGGGATGAAGGCGCCGATCAGCAGCGCATACACCGGCAGGCGCGCCGAACAGGTCATCAGCGGGGCCACCAGGATCGTGGCGAGCCGGTCGCGCGGGTCCTGGATGCTGCGGGTGGACATGATGCCCGGCACCGCGCAGGCGAAGCTGGACAGCAACGGGATGAACGAGCGCCCGGACAGACCGGCCGCGGCCATCATGCGATCCAGCAGGAAAGCCGCGCGCGGCAGGTAACCGGATTCTTCCAACGCCAGGATGAAGGCGAACAGGATCAGGATCTGCGGCAGGAACACGATCACGCCCCCCACGCCGGCAATGATGCCGTCGGTAAGCAGGCTGTTGAGCGGGCCTTCCGGCAGCGCACCACCGATCCAGCCGCCCAGTGCCGCCGTACCGGCCTCGATCAGGTCCATGACCGGCGTCGCCCAGGCATACACCGCCTGGAAGATCAGGAACATCACCACGGCGAGGGTCAGCAGACCGAATACCGGATGCAGCAGCCAGCGATCCAGCGCGTCATCGATCTTCGCCGTACGTGTCGGCATGCTCACCGAAGCGGCCAGGATGTCGCGCACCTGGGCGTGGTAATCGGCCTCGGCGGCAGGCACCGCCACCGGGGCCTGCAGGTGCGGCACCATCGCATCCAGGCGCTCGACCAGCTGGGCCGCGCCGTTGCGGCGCACCGCCACGGTCTCCACCACGGGCACGCCCAGGGCCTGTTCCAGCGCCTGCACGTCGATCTTGATGCCGCGGCGCTGCGCCGCATCGACCATGTTCAGCGCCACGATCATCGGCTTGCCCAGCTCACGCAGCTCCAGCGCGAAGCGCAGGTGCAGGCGCAGATTGGTCGCATCGATCACGCACAGCAGCACGTCCGGCGCGGCCTCGCCCGGGTAAAAGCCCCGGCACAGATCACGGGTGATGGCTTCGTCCAGGCTGGCCGGCTGCAGGCTGTAGGCGCCCGGCAGATCGAGCACGGCGAACTCGCGCCCGGACGGTGCACGCAGGCGACCTTCCTTGCGCTCAACGGTGACGCCGGTGTAGTTGGCCACTTTCTGGCGGCTGCCGGTGAGCTGGTTGAACAGCGCGGTCTTGCCGCTGTTCGGGTTGCCGACCAGGGCGATGCGCAGGGCGTTGCTGGCGGTACTCATGCGCGGGCCTGCTGGGCCTGCAGCGCGGTCACCACGATGCGGGCGGCTTCACTGCGGCGCAGCGCGAAGCGCGTGAACCCTACCTGCACCAGCAGCGGCTCGGCGCCGACGGGACCACGGGCGACCAGACGCACCTCTTCCCCTTTGACGAAGCCAAGCTCCTTCAGTCGGCGGGCGATCGCATCGTTTGCGTGTGTTTCCTGCACGGACTCCACCACGGCGGAGCTGTACAGCGCCAGATCGGACAACGTCACGGAGCGCCTTCTCGATGATAGGAATGGTTATCAATTCTACCATCGACGCGCCGCGCCATTGCCCGTGACCGATGGCCCGCTATGATCTGTACATGTACTGGAGCAAGCCGACCCATGAGTGATGCACTACGGATTGAACGCAGCGCCTCGGTGCTGACCCTGTGGCTGAACCGCCCGGCCCTGCACAACGCTTTCGACGCCTCGTTGATCGCCCAGCTGACGGCCGCCCTGGAGGCCGCCGGCCGCGACGACCACGTCCGGGCGGTGGTGCTGGCCGGCGAAGGCGCCTCGTTCTCGGCGGGCGCGGACATGCAGTGGATGCGTGGCATGGCCGCCGCCAGCGAGGAGGACAACCGCCAGGACTCCCTCGCCCTGGCCCGCCTGATGCGGACCCTGGATGAGCTGCCCAAGCCGACCATCGCCCGTGTCCAGGGCGCCGCCTTCGGTGGCGGGGTCGGCCTGGTGGCCTGCTGCGATATCGCCATCGCCAGCACCAGCGCCCGCTTCGGCCTGACCGAGAGCCGCCTGGGCCTGCTGCCCGCCGTGATCTCGCCCTATGTCATCGACGCGATCGGCCCACGCCAGTCGCGGCGCTGGTTCGCCACCGGCGAGCATTTCGACGCCGAGACCGCCCTGCGCATCGGCCTGGTCCACCAGCTGATCGAGCCTGAACGGATCGACGAGGCCGTCCAGCGCCAGCTCGGCCTGCTCGACAAGGCCGGTCCGGTGGCCGCTTCGTCTGCCAAGGCGCTGGTCCGACGGGTCGCACTGGGCCGCGACCGCGACGCCACCGACCGCGACAACGCCGCCCTGATCGCCCGCCTGCGGGTCTCGGCCGAAGGTCAGGAAGGCCTCGGCGCCTTCCTGGACAAGCGTGCCCCGCACTGGGTCACCCAGGACTGAGGAGACGTACCATGCTCGACCACGTTGGCATCCGCTGCGGCGATTTCGCGCGCAGCCTGTCGTTCTTCCAGCAGGCCCTGGCCCCGCTGGGCATCTCGGTGGTGATGCAGGTCTCGGCCGCGCAGACCGGCGACCATGACCATGCCGGCTTTGGCCGCAGCGGCAAGCCGGACTTCTGGATCGGCAACGTCCCGGGCGCCCATGGCGGCGTGCACGTCGCCTTCAGCGCGGGCAGCCGGGCCGATGTGGACGCTTTCCACCGCGCCGCACTGGCAGCCGGCGGCACGGACAACGGTGCCCCGGGCATCCGCGAGCATTACCACCCCCACTATTACGGGGCGTTCGTGCTCGACCCGGATGGCAACAACATCGAAGCGGTCTGCCACCTCCCGGGCTGACCGCCCATCGCCGGCGGGATGGCCGCTTTGTCGCCCATCCCGCGTATCCCCCTTTCGTGGCCCGCCGGGGAACGTGGGCCGCCTTTCGTCTGACAGGAATCTCCGTGATCTCTACCCCGCCCCGCCCCCTGCTGGTCGTCCGTCGCTCCGTTCGCGGAGGGCTGGCACATGGATGACTTCGTCCGCATCGTCGAGGTCGGCCCGCGTGACGGGCTGCAGAACGAAGCCCAGCCGGTGGCCACCGCCGACAAGATCGAACTGATCCGCCAGCTCTCGCTGACCGGCCTGCGCACCATCGAGGCGACCAGCTTCGTCAGCCCGCGCTGGGTGCCGCAACTGGCCGACGCCGCCGAGGTCTACACCGGCATCGAGCGCCGCCCGGGCATCGACTACCCGGTGCTGGTGCCCAACGAACAGGGTTACGACCGCGCACGCGCGGTGGGCGTGCAGGAGGTGGCGGTGTTCACTGCTGCCTCGGAAACCTTCAACCGCACCAACACCAATGCCGGCATCGACGAGTCGCTGGCGCGCTTCGCGCCCATCCTGGCGCGGGCCAAAGCCGACGGGGTCAAGGTGCGTGGCTATGTGTCCACCGTGCTCGGCTGCCCCTACCAGGGCGAGGTCGCGGTGAGCGAGGTGGTCCGTGTCGCGCGCGCGCTGCATGACATGGGCTGTTACGAAATCTCGCTCGGCGACACCATCGGCGTCGGCACGCCGCGCAAGGCACGCGCGATGCTCAACGCGGTCGCCAGCGAACTGCCGATGGCCGCGCTGGCCGTGCACTTCCATGACACCTATGGCCAGGCGCTGGCCAACATCGATGCCTGCCTGGAAGAAGGCGTGCGCGTGGTCGATTCGGCGGTGTCCGGTGCGGGTGGCTGCCCGTATGCCAAGGGCGCCAGCGGCAACGTCGCCAGCGAAGACGTGGTCTACATGCTGCATGGCATCGGCATGCGCACCGGCATCGATCTGCCGGCGCTGGCCGCCACCGGGCGCTGGCTGGCCGCACGGCTGGGGCGCGAGACCGGCAGCAAGACCGGCAGGGCGCTGGCGGCGACATGAAAAGCGGCGGCCCGCGCAAGGACGCTGCGGTGGGTGATCACCTCACCCCCCACGTCCACGCGCTGGCCGCCCTGGAACGCGCCCTGGCCCACTCGCCGGGCGACCTGCGCGGCCTGCTGGAGGAGGTCCAGCAGGCCCTGCAGGAAGCGATGGACGAGCGGCAGCTGGCCCTGCGTCGCTATGCCGCCTTGTTCGATGCCGTCCCCGACCCGGTCAGCATCCTCAGCGAACGCGGCGTGGTACTGGACCTCAACAAGGCGGGCGTGCGTGCCTATGGGCGCCCCCGCGATGAGATCGTCGGCCAGCCGATCGAACTGTTGAACCCGGACCTGCCCGGCGACCACCTGGACCCGGTCTGGGAAGCCCTGCATCGGGGCGAGACCTACGTCATCGAAGTCACCAACATGCGCGGCGATGGCAGCCGCTTCCCGGTGGAGGTGCATTCGGCCGGCTTCGAGCACCAGGGCGAGCACTGCATCGTGGCGGTGGCGCGCGACCTGAGCAGCCGCTGGCAGGCCGAATCGCGTTACCGGCTGCTGATGGAATCCATCGACAAGGGCGTGATCCTGTTTGACCGCCAGTTGCGGGTGGTCTCGGCCAACCCGGCCGCGCACCGCATTCTGGGCACCGCCGGCAATGGCGGCAGCCTGCAGGCGATGCTGGCGCCGGAGGACTGGATCAGCGTGGACGAGCACGGCCACCCGCTCACCCGCGACCAATGGCCCGCCAGTGTCTCGCTGCAGACCGGGCGCATCGTGCGCAGCACCATCGTCGGCCTCTACCACCGCCC
Organism: Stenotrophomonas sp.; assembly: GCA_003484865.1. Classification (GTDB taxonomy): domain Bacteria; phylum Pseudomonadota; class Gammaproteobacteria; order Xanthomonadales; family Xanthomonadaceae; genus Stenotrophomonas. Next base: position 15,771 of record DMZT01000341.1, on the reverse strand, counting down.
GCGCGGCCGGATGATCTGGATCTCCACCACCAACGTGCCGGTGTACGGCAACGGGCGCGATGCGCCGGACCACGTGTTCGGGCTGTTCAGCGACATCACCGAGCTCAAGCGCAACAACACCCTGTTCGACCGCGCGCAGTCGCTGGCGCACATCGGCGGCTGGGAGTGGGACCGCGGCCTGCAGCGCCTGTACCTCACCGACGAAGCGACCCGCATCCTTGGCCAGAACCTGCCGATGCACGACATGGCCGAGCTGCTGGAGTGCCTGCGCCTGGATGATCGCGCGCTACTGCAGCAGGCGCTGCTGGAGGTGATCGACCGGCAGGTGTCCTTCGAACTGGAGCTGCAGGGCCAGCGCAGCGACGGCCACTCGTTCTGGGTGCGCATGATCGGCGAAGCCGAGGCCGGTGATGTCGATGCCGCCCGCATCGCTGGCACCGTGCAGGACATCACCGCGCGCAAGCAGGCCGAAGAGACGCTGCGCATCCAGGCGCGCACCGATCCGCTCACCGGCATCATGAACCGCGATGCGGTGCTCAATGACCTGGCCACACGCATGGCCAACCCCACCCATTGCCGGGTGGCCGTGCTGTACATCGATCTGGACCGCTTCAAGATCGTCAACGACCTGCTCGGCCACAACGCCGGCGATGAGCTGCTGATCGATGCCACCCGCCGCATCGCCACTGCGATCGGTACCGAGGGGCTGCTGGCCCGGTTCGGCGGCGATGAGTTCCTGGTGGTCTGCGATACCCGCGACCAGGCCGATCAGCCCGAGCGGCTGGCCGATGCGATCACCCGTGCGTTCAGCACCCCGTTCCGCTTCGGTGCCGACGAATTCCCGGTGACCACCAGCATCGGCATCGCGCGTGCGCCGCAGGATGGGCTGCGCCCGCAACAGCTGATCCAGAACGCGGACATCGCCATGTACGACTGCAAGCGGCGCACCCGCAATGGCTGGCAGGTGTTCTCGCCCGCGCTGGCGCAGCGCCAGCATGATCGGCTGCAGATCGAGAGCCGGCTGCACCGGGCGCTGGACGACGACGAGTTCCACCTGGTCTACCAGCCGCAGGTCAACCTGCACAGCGGCCAGCTGATCGCCGCCGAGGCGCTGATTCGTTGGCGCAACACGCAGCTGGGCGAACTGCGCCCGGACATCTTCATCGGCCATGCCGAGAGTACCGGCGACATCGTCCGGATCGGCCTGTGGGTGCTGCGCGAGGCCTGCCGACAGGTGCGCCAGTGGCAGGACGACGGGCTGGGCATCGTGCGGGTGGCGGTCAATGTGTCCTACCGGCAGTTCGTTGGCGAGGATCTGGCCCGGAACGTGCGCGCCGTACTGGACGAATTCCACCTGCCCGGCAGCGCACTGGAGCTGGAGTTCACCGAGCGGGTCTTGATCGAAGATGCCCCGGATACCCTGCGTACCTTCGCGCAGCTGCGCGAGATGGGCGTGCTGTTGACCATCGACGACTTCGGCGAAGGCTACAGCGCGCTGAACTATCTGCGCCGGCTGCCGATCCATGGCCTCAAGCTGAGCCAGCTGTTCGTGGAGGGCGTGCCGACCAACCGTTCGGACGTGGCGGTCTGCGAGGCCGTCTGCGGCATCGCGCGCAGCCTGGGCCTCGGGCTGGTCGCCGAGGGCATCGAATCGGAGGCCCAGCGCCAGTTCCTGACCACGCTGGGGGTCTCGGTCGGCCAGGGCTTCCTGTTCGCGCCGGGGCTGGCGGCGGACGAGTTCGCCCGGCGGCTGGCGCTGCGTGCCAAGGTCGCCGTGGGCAGTGCACAACGGTGATGGCGGCCGCTTCCGCTAGAATCGGCGGTTCTTGAACCAGCGGGATCGTGCAATGCAGCTGTCTTCTGTCCGCGCCGTCATCACCGGCGGTGTTTCCGGCCTTGGCCTGTCCGTGGCCCAGCACCTGGTCGCCCACGGCGCCAAGGTGGCCCTGTTCGATCTCAATGACGACAAGGGCGCGGCCGCCGTGGCCGCGCTTGGCGAGTCCAACGCGCGCTACTACAGCACCAATGTCAGCGACGAAGCCGCCGTGGCCGCGCAGATCGATGCCGCCTGCGACTTCCTGGGCGGGCTGAACACCGCGATCAACTGCGCCGGCATCCTGGGCGCGGGCCGCGTGCTTGGCAAGGAAGCGCCGATGCCGCTGGCCAACTTCCAGGGCACGGTGATGGTCAACCTGGTCGGCAGCTTCAACGTCGCCAAGGCCGCCGCCAACCGCATGCAGCACAACACCCCGGGCGAGGATGGCGAGCGCGGCGTGATCATCAACACCGCCAGCGTGGCGGCCTATGAAGGCCAGATCGGCCAGGCCGCCTATGCCGCCTCCAAGGGCGGCGTGGTCAGCATGACCCTGCCGATGGCCCGCGAACTGTCGCGGTTCGGCATCCGCGTGATGACCATCGCCCCGGGCATCTTCTGGACCCCGATGGTCGATGGCATGCCGCCGGCCGTGCAGGAATCGCTGGCCGCCTCCATCCCGTTCCCGCCGCGCCTGGGCAAGCCGGAAGATTTCGCCGGCCTGGTCGCCTATATCCTGGGCAACACCTATCTCAACGGCGAGACCATCCGCCTTGACGGCGCCGTGCGTCTGGCGCCGAAGTAAGCGAGCACGCAACCCGCTGGGTGCCCGGTTCCGGCACCCGCCACCTCCACGAACCGACCTTCATTCCCATGAAAGCCAGCGACATCAAGAAAGGCAACGTCGTCGAATTCAACAACGGCGTCTACCAGATCCGCGACATCGAACGCAGCTCCCCGCAGGGCCGCGGCGGCAATGTCCGCTTCCGTTTCATCATGTACAGCGTGCCGGGCGGCAACAAGCTCGATTCCAGCTTCGATGCCGACGACAACCTGCCGGAAGTCGAGCTGCTGCGCCGCCAGGCGACCTACTCGTACATGGATGGCGACGCCTTCGTCTTCCTGGATGACGAGGACTACACCCCGTACATGGTCGATGCGGATGTGCTCGGCGATGACGCCGGCTACATCACCGATGGCCTGACCGGCATCTACGTGCAGGTGATCGACGAAACCCCGGTGGGCGTGCAGTTGCCGACCAGCGTGGTGCTGGAAGTGGTCGAGACGCCGCCGGAGCTCAAGGGCGGCACCGCCACCAAGCGCCCGAAACCGGCCAAGCTCAGCACCGGCATCGAAATCATGGTGCCGGAGTACATCGCCAACGGCGAACGTGTGCTGGTCAACACCACCACCGGTGAATTCGCCGGCCGTGCCGACTAAACGGTCCGCACTGATCGTCCTGTTCCTGCTGCTCGCGGCGTGCTCGCCGCGGGCAGTGGAGCGTGAGACATCGGGTACCCCGCGCGCACCTGCCACGTTGGCTGATACCGCCAGCGGGGCGCGTTGCGACGTGCCAGCGGAGGTGTTCGTGGCCGAGGACATCCGCATGTACTGCGCGATGCCCGGCGATGTGCAGGCCTTCCTGGCGCGGGAAAGCGCCTGCCAGCACTTCGCTGGCGAAGAAGCGTACGACGAAGATCGTGCGCGCGAGTTGGCGTACGCGATCCACGAGAGCTGCGACGACCGTGCCAGGCTCTTCAATCAGCTCCTGCACCGTCATGCCGACAACTGCCTGGTGCACACCGAGCTGATGCTGCTGGGCACCCGCAATGAGCTGATCCTGGATGCCGACAGCCGGGCGCTGCCCAACCCCTGCCCGCGCGGCATGTGATGATTCACCGGACGCGCATGCGCGCATCCGGTGCCTTCAACGGGATCCGAGCTTGCTGGATCAGGGCTTGGCCGCCAACGATGGCGCGCCGGCAAAATCACCACAGCCGTGGTACTGGCGCGCGCCGACCGTGAGCATGGCCGTGGCACCGAAGGCCTGGCCGCTCATGTCGTCCTGGCACACCGTACGCTGGAAGGTCAGCTTGACCGGGGTGCCATCGGCGGCGGTACCGGACCAACCGTCGCGGCCCTGCGTGGGGCTGGCAATCTCGAGCGTGCGCTCGCCGTAGTCCATCTCGATGTGCAGCGCCGGCGTGGCACCCGCCCCGACCTGGGCCAGCCAGCCGGGCTCATTGCCGGTCGCGCGGAATCCGCCTGCGGCATCGGCCTGCGCAGCCGCATTGGTGGTCGCATTGGCCGGCGGTGCTTCGCCGCCCTGTTCGCCGGTGCCGGTGCAGGTACGGTCCGGCTCGCCCTTCAGGATCAGGATCCCGTCGGTGGTGCCCTTGGTCCAGAATTCGTTGCCCTGCCCATCGCCATACTTCGCGCCCGACGCCGCCGGCTGCGAGGACATCGCGAAGGTGCGGTCATCGACCACCACCGTCGCCGAATCCTGTCCGCGGTAAGTGGCATGCACTTCATGCTCGCCACAGCGGAACGCATAGCTGCGCTCATCGGTGGTGGAGGCATCGCTCGGGGGCGGCGCTTCGCTGCCAGTGGCGGCGGGGCTGCTCTGGCTGGCCGGTTGGCAGGCGGCGAGTGCGCCGGTAATGGCCAGGCTCAACAACCAGGGAGATGCGCGCATGAGGTACTCCTTGCGATAACGTCGACAACACTTGATCGTACCTGCCGCGCCGTGAGAACAGGTGAAGCGATGCTGACCTCGCAGGCATCGCTGAACACGCGGTTCAGTGCGGACGCGGCGCCGCCGGCAGCATGCACAGCGAGAGCAGATGGACGCCCGGCGCGCCCGTGCAGCGCGCCCAGACCCGCAGCAGGCGCATCGCATGCAGCTGCCTGCCGTGCTCGCCATCGAGGTGGATGCGCAGCTCGCCGGTGACCAGCACCATTGCGCCGCAGGCCAGCTGCTCGGTCTGCTGCCGCTCGATCGCGGCGATGCGGATGCGCCGCGCGTTCCAGCCCGCCAGCCACGGGGAGGCATCCCGACGCCGGCCGTCGAGGTCGGTCAGGAACAGTGCCGGTGACAGCAGTGCGCTCAGCTGCTGCGGCTGCCACTGGATCAGCGCATCCCACAGCCGTGCCTCGGCCGCCTCCACGTGTGCCGGTTGCAGTACCGCGCTCATGTGCGCACCTGCCATCGTCGCTGCGGCACTTCGCTGTGCGCGCGCAGCGCCTGGATCACCGCCACCGGGGCGGCATGCCTGTTCTTGCTCTTCATCTGCAGCACAGCTGCCGGGATACCGGCCGAAATCACGATGGCGGCAGTCTGCGCGGCCTCGGTGGGGTTTCGATGGAGGAAGTGTGGAGATACGATGGAGCTCAAGCACCTTACGGCCCTGCCCTGCATGCCCGCCTCCGATTCACCCGGCGCCCCCACCGCGCGCTGGGATCATTCGCTCAACGCCCTGGTCCTGATCGTCGAGGACGAACCCGAGATCGCCGATATCGTCGCGGCCTACCTGGCCCGCGAGGGCCTGCGCACGCTGCGCGCGCAGGATGGCCTGAACGCCCTGGCCCTGCACCGCAGCGCACGGCCGGACCTGGTCCTGCTTGACGTGCAGATGCCGGGCATGGACGGCTGGACCGTGCTCAACACCCTGCGCCAGCGCGGCGATACGCCGGTGATCATGCTGACCGCGCTGGACCAGGACCTGGACAAGCTCACCGCCCTGCGGATGGGCGCGGACGACTACGTGGTCAAACCGTTCAACCCGGCGGAAGTGGCCGCACGGGTGCGTGCGGTACTGCGGCGCACCTTGAATGCGCCGCGCCAGAGCGCGCCGGAGATCCTGCGCGTGGGCAGCCTGGTGATCGATCCGGAACACCACACGGTGCATGTCGAAGGCGATGGCTACAGTCACGAGCTCCTGCTCACCCTGACCGAATACAAGCTGCTGCACTGCATGGCGCTGGCACCGATGCGCATCTTCAGCCGCAGCGAACTGATGCACGAGTGCCTGCCGGAAAGCGAAGCACTGGAGCGCACCGTGGACAGCCACGTCAGCAAGCTGCGCCGCAAACTCGATGATGTGGGCCTGGCCAATGTCCCGGCCAGCGTCCGCGGCGTCGGCTACCGGCTGGCGGCGGACCACTGATGCGCCGCTCGGGCCTGAGCCGGCACATCGTGCTGTCGATGTCGATGATGGTGCTGGCGGTCATCGTGATCGTGATCCTCAGCTCCTACCTGCTGTACGCGGTGCTGGTGGCCTTCTATCCCGGCGGCGTGGACGAGCCGGTCAGCTGGGTGCCCAGTGGCCCGGAGCTGGTCTGGATGGTCGGCGTGACCCTGATCGGGTTGACGTTGGCGGTCGCCGCGTCCGTGCGCCTGTCCCAGCGCATCCTGACCCCGCTCAACGCGGTGGTGGACAGCATTGGCCGGCTGGCCGATGGCGATCTTGGCGCACGTGCGGCAGTGAGTGACCGCTCGCTCGGCGAAGTCGCGCTGCTGGTGGACGACTTCAACGCGATGGCGCGGCGGCTGCAGAACATCGAGGCCGACCGGGTGATGTGGCACGCGGCGATCGCGCATGAACTGCGCACGCCGGTCACCATCCTGCGCGGTCGGCTGCAGGGCCTGGCCGAAGGCGTGTTTGCGCCGGACGAAGGCCAGTTCCGCAGCCTGCTGGCGCAGGTCGAGGGGCTGTCGCGGCTGATCGAGGACCTGCGCGTGCTCAGCCTGGCCGACAGCGCGCGCCTGGATGTCCGCCGTGCCCGCAATGACGTAGTGCAGGAAGTGCACTCGGTGATGAGCCTGGTGGATCCGGGTTTCCGCAGCAGCGGCTTCGTGCTGGAACTGGAGACCTCCCGCGAGGAGCATCCCGCGCATTGCGACCCGACCCGGGTACGCCAGGCACTGATGGCGCTGTTGGAAAATGCGCGCCGCTATGCAACGCCCGGCCGGGTCCGCATTGCCGTGCACGACACCGCCACCCATGTGCAGATCGCCATCGACGATGAAGGCCCCGGCATCGATGCGGCGCTGCGCGAGCAGATCTTCGATCCCTTCCTGCGCGGCGACGGCTCGCGCTCGCGTCAGCGGGGTGGCAGCGGGCTGGGGCTGGCGGTGGTCAAGGCAATCGCCGATGCGCATGGCGGCCACGTCGCCTGCGGCGCCAGCACCTTGGGCGGAGCGCGCTTCGTCATCGAGCTGCCCCGGCAGTAACACCGTCCTGCCGGGCCAGTTCGCGCATCCGCACACCCAGCCGGGCCAGATTGCGGTCGATCGTGGCCAGTTCGCGTTGCTGTGCCTGCGGCAGGCGGTGTTTGAGCTGCAGCTGCAACGCCTGCCAGGCCGGCACCCCCTGTGCGCTGAGCCGCGCCGCCGCCTCGCTGGCCTGCACCCGCTCGTCCGCCGAAGGCAGCCCGTAGCCGGCCCCCGTCACCAGTGCCGCCGGGCTGATCAGCTGGCCGGTGTCCTCCAGCAACGCGCGCAGCGCGTCGCGCGCCGCCGCATCGTCCCTGGCCGGATCGCCCAGCAGCCGTTTCAACACGTCGCGTGCGCGCAGCTCTTCGCGACGCAGGGCGGCCTGTTCCAGCAACAGCAGGGCGGCGGTGGCGCGCAGATCACCCTGCTCTACCCAGCGTGCACGCTCGCTGGCCGGCTGCCGCAACCACTCGCCGACCGATGTCGTGCCCAGCGGCAGCTGCTGGCGCGCCGCATCGAACAACTGCTGGTAGTGATCCTCGGCGGAGGCAAAGTAGTAGCCCTGTCGCATCCCCTGCCCGCGATCGGCCAGCACGCTGGCGTCCGCCACGCCCTGGCGCGCCAGGCGGGTCAGCAGCCCGCGCGGCGTGAGCCGGTTCAACCCCGGCGACGCCAGCCGTGGCACGCCTTCCTGCAGCAGCTTGCCGGTCTCCACCGCGCAGTTGTTGCTGACGAACAGATACCGCCCGTCATAGCTCCAGTGCACCTGCGCGACACGCTCCAGCAGGCTGGCGATGTCCGGCGGATCCAGTGCCAACGGCACTGAAGAGAGCCCCCGCAGTTCCACCTGGGTGTATTCGTTGATGACCTGGTTGAGTGGCAGCACGAACAGGCGCGAAGGATAGGCGCCGGTCAACCCCCGCCAACTGGAGATCTGTACATCGCCGACGAAGGCACGGTAGGACAGCACGCGGTGATGGGACAGATCCATCCGGCAGGCCGGCCCACGCGGCCGGCCGGGCGCGCAGATCACCAGGCGCAGCATGCTGTGGCCCCAGCGGCTCATCAGCTGGTCATTGCCTTCGGCAAGCAGGTAGTCCACCGCGTAGATCCGGGCCGGATCCAGCTCGAGCAGCGTCGCCGCGCCGACCTCCTCTTCGGCCTGCATCAACGGCAGGCGGCTGTCGCATCCCACGGCCTGGTCGCTCGGCCCGAGGTTCGCGGCAAACCACGCAGCGACGGCCGGCCGGCGGCAGGCGTAATCCGGATCGAGCAGGAGGTGCTCGGCGTTGACCGCCAGGAACTCGGCCGGTCGCGTGCGTTCGTAATCGTCCGGACTGCGCTCGCGGAAGGCGTTCGCCGTGCGACCCAGCTTCCACGGGCGTCTCTGCCAGCCGGCCAGATCGCGAAGACGTGCATCGCGCGACCAGCCACCCTGCGGCGAACGGTCCAGCACATGGGTCAATTCATGGATCAGCGCGGCTTCGAGCGGGCGTGGCAGCGGTTGATCGTCCTGCACGGCGCCCAGCAACGCGCGCTGCAGGGTGATCGTGCCGTTGCGGGCCCGGCCATGCACGTGCGCGGGCAGCGTGTCCGACCAGCGCACCTGCACCGGGTGCTGGAAACGTGCCTGCCACGCCGCCGGCAGGCGCGTGTGCACCTGCTTCAGGACACGCTCGGCGGCCACGATCTGCGCTGCGTTCAATCCCTGCGGCTGCAACTCCAGCTGCAGGGCCGCCTGTGCGAAGGGCGCGGCAAGCCACGCGATCAGGACCGCCCAGCGCCAGCGGCGGACCTGACCAGAGGGCTGCATCAGCGGGCCAGCAGGGTCCTGGCCAGCGCCATGTCAGTGGCCTGCTGCTGCGCGACACCCTGCTCGCGCAGGTGCAGCAGCGCCGCTTCCAGACGGGCGCCACGGATCGCACCGTCGCTGGCCACGAAGGCGGCAGCATCATCGCGCGCATCAAGCACGATCTTGTCATCGCCCGAGCTGGACGAACCGGCCGAGGACGCACCGGACGCGGAGCCGGCAGAGCTGCCGGCAAAACTGGAGGCCATCGCCGACAACGGCAGGGCGAGCACGGCAACAAGCAGGATCGGACGCATCATCGGAGTGTCGTTCGCGGTGGAAAACACAGAGCGTATAGGCTGCGTGAAATCCTGTCTTGTCTCAGAGGTCAAAGACCTTGCCGGGATTCAGCAGCGCTTGGGGATCAAACGCACGTTTGACCGCCTTCATCAGGGCGATTTCCGGCGCGCTGCGCGTGCTGTCCAGATAGCCCTTCTTGACCAGGCCGATTCCGTGTTCAGCCGAGATGCTGCCGTCAAAGCGGGCCAGCACACCGGCCAGCAGCTTGGTGACGTGCTCGCACTGGGTCAGGAACTCGGCGTCGGCGGTCTCGTCCGGCTTGAGCACGTTGATATGCAGGTTGCCGTCGCCGATATGGCCGAACCAGACCACTTCGAACTGCGGGTACGCCTGCCCGATCAGCGCCTGGGTTTCTGCGAGGAAGGCCGGCATCGCCGAAATCCGCACCGAGACATCGTTCTTGTAGGGCTTGTAGCGCGCCACCGCTTCGGTGATGCCCTCGCGCAGGCGCCACAGCTGCGCGGCCTGGGCATCGCTCTGGCTGACCACGCCATCGCTGACCCAGCCGTGCTCCATGCAGTCTTCGAAGGCAGCCATCGCGGCGGCTTCCTGCGCCTCGTCGCCGGCCGCGAATTCGGTCACCACGTAATACGGATGGACCTCGTCGAACGGTGCCTGCGCGCCATGCGCCAGCACGTGCTCGAGCGCCCGGTCGGTGAAGAATTCGAAGGCCTGCAGCTGCAGCCGCTCGCGGAAGGCGGCGAATACCTGCATCAACACCTCGAACGAGGGCAGCGCCAGCAGCATCACGTTGCTGGCCGGCGGCGGATCGGTGAGCTTCAAGGTGGCTTCGACGATTACGCCGAGCGTGCCTTCCGAGCCGATCAGCAGCTGGCGGAAGTCATAGCCGCTGGAATTCTTGATCAGGCCCTTGTTGAGCTCGACCAGCTCACCGGCCATCGTCACCACCTTCAGGCCGGCGATCCACTCGCGGGTATTGCCGTAGCGGATCACGCGGATGCCACCGGCATTGGTGGCGATGTTGCCGCCGATCGAGCACGAACCACGCGCGGCGAAATCCACCGGGTAGATCAGGCCATGCTCGAGCGCCGCGTTGTGCACCGCCTCAAGCGCCATGCCCGCCTGGACGGTCAGCGTGCGGTCGACCGCATCGAAGGCCAGCGGCTTGTTCATCCGCTCCAGGCTGAGCACCAGCTCGCCGTGCGCTGCCACCGCGCCACCGGAGAGGCCGGTGCGGCCACCGGAGGGCACCACGGCCACGCCCTGGGCGCTCGCCCAGCGCAGGATCGCCTGCACCTCCTCCACCGTGCCCGGCAAGGCGATCGCCAACGGTGCCGGGGTCCAGCGCCGGGTCCAATCGCGGCCGTAGTGCTCCAGATCGGCTGGATCGGTCTTCAGGCGCAGCCCGGGGCAAGCGAGCAATAGCGAATCGAGGCGCGGATCGGTCATGGGGCGTCTGGTGGTGCCGGGGGAGCCCGCAAGCCTGCCAGCCCCTCCGGGCCGCGTCCAGTAGCGGGCGCTGTTCTCGCGGCGCGTCGGCCTCGCCCAAATAGGTGCATCTGAAACCGTTTGAACATCGATTGGCGCACCGCACCATCGCGGCCGGCTTCTGGCATAGTTGAGGGCTCCCGCCGCCACACGTCGCACGCCGCCCATGTCGCCGAAAAAGACCTCGTTCCCGAAGCAGGATATCCGCGTACTGTTGCTCGAGGGGGTCAGCCAGACCGCGATCGACGTGTTCACCGCGGCCGGCTATTCGCAGATCGAACTGCACAGCAAGGCGCTGCCGGAAGATGAACTGAAGGCGCGCATCGCAGAGGCGCATATCGTGGGCATCCGCTCGCGCACGCAGCTCAGCGCGGACGTGCTGGCCAACGCCAAGCGCCTGATGGCGGTCGGCTGCTTCTGCATCGGCACCAACCAGGTGGACCTGGAGGCAGCGGAACTGGCCGGCATCCCGGTGTTCAACGCGCCCTACTCCAATACCCGCAGCGTGGCCGAGCTGGTGATCGCCGAGGCGATCATGCTGACCCGCGGCATCCCGCAGAAGAACGCCGAATGCCATCGCGGCGGCTGGTCCAAGTCGGCCGCCGGCAGCCATGAGGTGCGCGGCAAGACGTTGGGCATCATCGGGTATGGCCACATCGGCACCCAGGTCGGCGTGATGGCCGAGGCGATGGGCATGCAGGTGATCTTCCACGACGTGGAAACCAAGCTGTCGCTGGGCAATGCCCGTGCGGCGATCAGCCTGGACGACCTGCTTGCACGTGCGGACATCGTCACCGTGCATGTGCCCGAGACACCCGCCACCCAATGGATGATCGGCGCCGATGAACTGGCCCGGATGCGCCCCGGCGCGCACCTGATCAACGCCGCGCGCGGCACCGTGGTCGACATCGACGCGCTGGATGCAGCGCTGCGCTCGGGCCACCTGGGCGGTGCGGCGCTGGACGTGTTCCCGGTCGAGCCCAAGGGCAACGGCGATGCGTTCGTCTCCCCGCTCACCGCCCACGACAACGTGATCCTGACCCCCCACGTGGGCGGCAGCACGCTGGAAGCGCAGGACAACATCGGCGTGGAAGTGGCGGCCAAACTGGTGCGCTACAGCGACAACGGCAGCACCCTGTCGGCGGTCAACTTCCCGGAAGTGACCCTGCCCGAGCACGCCGAGAGCCTGCGCCTGCTGCACATCCACCAGAACGTGCCGGGCGTGCTCTCCAAGGTCAACGAGATCTTCTCGCGCCACAACGTCAACATCGACGGCCAGTTCCTGCGTACCGACCCCAAGGTCGGCTACGTGGTGATCGACATCACCGCCAGCGAAGCCCAGGCCGGCGCGGTGCGCGACGAACTGGCGGCCATCCCCGGCACGTTGCGCACCCGCGTGCTGTACTGATTCAGCTTCGCTGACAACGTGCGTCATCAGTTGATGGTGCGGATCCACGGCGCCATACATCTGGTGTGGAGCCCCCCTTGAGTCAAGGGGGGCGCGCCAACGGCGCGAATGCGCTATCGCCGCGCCAGCCAGCGCTTGGCCATGCGCGGGAGGGAGTCATCCCCATCGGGGGTCTCGATCGCCGCGTTGGCCACGTCACGGATCTCGCGCCAGGCCAACGCCAGCGATTCCTCGCTGATCGCGAACTGCTCACTGCCCAGCGCCCGCACGACGTAGCGGGCGTCGTAGTGCCAATGCCCCGGGACGTCCTTGCGTTCGGGAATCCAGTGCTTGTCGATGTCGAACAACTTGCCGTCCTCCAGCACCAGCGCGGTCAGCCCGGATTCCTCCTCGGCCTCCTTCAGCGCCACCTGGGCCAGATCGCGCTCGCCATCGGCGTGGCCGCCCAACTGCAGCCAGCGATCCAGTTTGCGGTGGTGGGTCAGCAGCACGCGCTGCCCGTCGGTGCTCACCAGCCACGCGCTGCCGGTGAAGTGCCCGGCCAGGCGCTCGCGCAGGAACGGGTTTTCAGGATCATCCAGCAATGTGCTGAATTCGTCAGCCAATGCCGCGTGCTCGGGGTGCCGGCGAGCGTAAGCATCAAGCTGACTGCGCAGGGCGGCGTCAGGAATGGCAACGGATTCGGGGTTCAGCGACATGGCAGGCGCAGGCATCGTGCGGATTTGGCCGATTATCGCTCGGCCATGCTGCAATTGTGCTTGTACAGCGGCTTCAGCTTTGGCTAAGGTACAGCGGGCCCCGCACCGCTGGGGCGCCCAGTCGCCATCAGGGCGTGCGGCAATGTACCGCGCGCCTCACCTTTGTTCATTTAGGGAAGCACTGCATGCTGAAGTCTCTGTTGAGGGTCAAACCGGTCGCACCGGCACCGCACGTCGATGCCGGCGAGCCCATCGAAGGCAGCCTGGACGGCGAGCCCACACTGAGGCGGACCCTCACAGCGAAACACCTGATCCTGCTGGGTATTGGCGCGGTGATCGGTGCGGGTATCTTCGTCATGACCGGCCAAGCGGCCGCCTTCCATGCCGGCCCAGCTGTCACCCTGTCCTTCATTGCGGCCGGACTCGCTTGTGCCCTTGCCGGTCTGTGCTATGCGGAGTTCGCGGCAATGATGCCGGTCTCCGGGAGCGCCTACTCCTACTCCTACGCCACGTTGGGCGAAGGCATGGCCTGGTTCATCGGCTGGTGCCTGGTACTGGAGTATCTGTTCGCTTCGGCATCTGTCGCGGTGGCCTGGTCGGCATACTTGATAAGCTTCATCACAACGACCCTGCACCTGCCCTTCCCGGACGCGTTGGCGTCGGCTCCTGTGGCTTGGGAGGCAGGGCAATTCGTCTCCTCGGGCAAGCTGTTCAACCTCCCCGCCGTTCTGATCGTGGCGGCCGTCACCGGCCTGCTCTACGTCGGCATCACCCAGTCCACGTTCATCAACGCAATCATCGTCGCGATCAAGGTCGCGGTGATCTGCCTGTTCATCGGCGTCGGCGTGGCGTACATCGATCCCGCCAACTGGACCCCGTTCGTTCCGGAAAACACGGGCACGTTCGGTGAATTCGGCTGGAGCGGCGTCCTTCGGGCGGGTTCCATCGTCTTCTTCGCGTTCATCGGGTTCGATGCGGTGTCCACCGCCGCGGGTGAAACCAAGGATCCACAGCGCAACATGCCGATCGGCCTGCTCGGTTCGCTGGCCATCTGCACCATCATCTACGTGATCGTCTGCCTTGTACTCACTGGCTTGGTGCCCTACACCCAGCTCGGTACCGCCAAGCCGGTGGTGACCGCTCTGGAAGCCCATCCCCAGCTGTCGTGGCTGAAGACCTTCGTCGAAGTGGGCGCCATCGCGGGCCTGTCCTCCGTGGTGCTGGTGATGATGATGGGCCAGACCCGCATCGCCTACACGATTTCGCGCGACGGGCTGCTGCCCAGGCTGTTCGGCAAGGTGCATGCCCGGTTCAAGACCCCGTATGTGGCCACCATCATTGTCGGTGTCATCGCAGCGGCGCTGGCCGGCCTGATGCCCCTCAATGTCCTCGGTGAACTCGTGTCGATGGGTACGCTGCTCGCGTTCGCCACCGTCTGCGTGGGCGTGCTGGTACTGCGCTATACCCGCCCGGAACTGGAGCGGCCCTTCCGCGTGCCGGCTGTCTGGTTGATCTGCCCGCTGGGAGCGCTGGCATGCCTGACGCTGTTCGGCATGGCATTCCGTGAGCATTGGCACCTGTTTGTTGGCTGGACCTTGCTGGGAACCCTGATCTACTTCGGCTACGGCATCCGCCACAGCAAGCTGAACAAGAAGAACGCCTGAGTGCTGCCGGGCCGGCCCAGTGCCGGCCCGGTCGTTTGATACGTCGCGCCTGAGAAGAAAAATCAAACCATGTTCAAGCAACTGTGGGCCACCAAGCATCCGCACGCCGCCCATGAAGACGCCAACGGCCTGAGCCTGCGCCGTACCCTCGGCCCCTGGGGCCTGACCGCGCTGGGCATCGGTGCGGTGATCGGCGGCGGCATCTTCGTGATCACCGGCCAGGCCGCGGCCAACCACGCCGGCCCGGCGATCATGCTGTCGTTCGTGCTGGCCGCGATCTGCTGCGCGTTCTGCGCGATGGCCTACGCCGAATTCGCGGCGATGGTGCCGGTCTCCGGCAGTGCCTACACCTATACCTATGCCACCTTCGGCGAGCTCTCGGCCTGGTTCATCGGCTGGATGCTGGTGCTCGAGTACGGCGTCTCCGCCTCCGCCGTAGCGGTCAGCTGGACCGGCTATTTCCTGAGTCTGCTCAGCCATTTCGACATCCATCTCCCGGCCGCGCTGGTCAGCGCGCCACTGGATGGCCAGCTGCGCCCGACCGGCGCCATCGCCAACATCCCGGCCGCCGTGCTGGTACTGCTGCTGACCTGGCTGTGCTACGTGGGTATCAGCAAATCCTCGGCCATGAACATGGCGATGGTGGTACTCAAGACCGCGCTGATCCTGCTGGTGATCGTGGTGGGTTGGAAGTACGTGGATCCGGCCAACTGGACCCCGTTCATTCCGGAGAACGAAGGCCCGGGCAAGTACGGCTTCGATGGCGTGCTGCGCGGTGCGGCGATGGTGTTCTTCGCCTACATCGGTTTCGAGGCGGTCTCGGTGGCCGCGCAGGAATCGCACAAGCCGCAGCGCGACATGCCGATCGGCATGATGCTCTCGCTGGTGATCTGCACCGTGCTGTACATCGCCATGGCCGCGGTGATGACCGGACTGGTGCCGTACCAGCTGCTGGGGACCGATGAGCCGGTGGTGACCGCCGTGGCGGCGCATCCGCAGCTGGGCTGGCTGCGCGTGGTCGTGGAAATCGGCGCGCTGATCGGGCTGTCCTCGGTGGTGCTGGTGATGGTGATCGCGCAGCCGCGCATCTTCATGATCATGGGCCGCGATGGGCTGCTGCCGCCGCTGTTCACCAAGATCCATCCCAAGTACCGCACCCCCCACATCAACACCGTGATCACCGGCATCGGCATCGCGCTGCTGGCGGCGGTGTTCCCGCTCGATGTCCTCGGTGAACTGACCTCGATGGGCACGCTGATCGCGTTCGCGGCGGTCTGCGCGGGCGTACTGATCCTGCGCCGCACCCAGCCGGACCTGCCGCGTCCGTTCCGGATGCCGATGGCGTGGCTGATCTGCAGCTCATTGCGGGTGCCCA
>DMZT01000404.1:2532-3506 GCA_003484865.1 Stenotrophomonas sp. | reverse complement strand
CGATGCGGCCGCCGTTCTCGCCCAGTTCCAGCTTGCGGATGCCCAGCACGTTGGCCTGCAGCTTGAGTTCGGCGATCGCGAACAGATGCTTGGCCGGGTCCGGCAGCAGGCCGAAGCGGTCGATCATCTCCACCTGCAGTTCGCGCAGCTCAGCACTGTCACGCGCCGAGCTGATGCGCTTGTACAGGGTCAGGCGGGTATGCACGTCGGGCAGGTAGTCATCCGGGATCAAGGCCGGCACATGCAGTTCGACCTCGGCACCGCGCGCTTCTTCGCCCGCATCCAGGTCCGGCAGCTTGCCCAGGCGGATGCTGCGCACCGCGCGTTCCAGCAGCTCGGTGTACAGGCTGAAGCCGACCTCGGCCATCTGGCCGCTCTGGTCCTCGCCGAGCAGCTCGCCGGCACCGCGGATTTCCAGATCGTGGGTGGCCAGGGTGAAGCCGGCACCAAGTTCGTCCATCGAGGCGATCGCCTCCAGACGCTTCTCGGCATCGGGCGTCATCGCGCGCTTGTCCGGCACCACCAGGTAGGCGTACGCCCGGTGGTGCGAGCGACCCACGCGGCCACGCAGCTGGTGCAGCTGGGCCAGGCCGAAGCGGTCGGCGCGGTTGATGATGATGGTATTGGCGTTGGGGATGTCGATGCCCGATTCGATGATCGTGGTCGACAGCAGCACGTTGAAGCGCTGCTTCTGGAAGTCCAGCATCACCCGCTCCAGCTCGCGCTCGGGCATCTGCCCATGGGCGATGCCGATGCGTGCTTCGGGCACCAGCTCGGCCAGCTCGCGCTGCATGCGGCCGATGCTCTCCACGTCGTTGTGCAGGAAGTACAGCTGGCCACCACGGGCCAGTTCGCGCTGGAAGGCTTCGCGCAGCAGCGCGTTGTCCCAGGCGGTGATGAACGTCTTGACCGCCAGCCGGTTCGGCGGCGGGGTGGCGATGATCGACAGATCCCGCAGCCCGGCCATGGCCATG
>DMZT01000404.1:0-2447 GCA_003484865.1 Stenotrophomonas sp. | reverse complement strand
CAGCCCGGCCATGGCCATGTTGAGCGTGCGGGGAATCGGCGTGGCGGTCAGCGTCAGCAGATGCACGTTGGCGCGCATCGCTTTGAGCGCTTCCTTCTGGCGCACACCGAAGCGCTGCTCTTCATCCACCACGACCAGACCGAGGTCCTTGAACTTCACGTCCGGCTGCAGCAGGCGATGGGTACCGATGATGACGTCGATGGTGCCGGCGGCGACCTTCTCCAGTTCGGCCTTGATCTCTTTGGTGGATTTGAAGCGCGACAGCACCTCCACCTTGAGCGGCCAATCGGCGAAGCGATCGCGGAAATTGCGGTAATGCTGTTCGGCCAGCAGGGTGGTCGGCACCAGCACGGCGACCTGCTTGCCGGCGCTGGCGGCGGCGAATGCGGCGCGCACGGCGACCTCGGTCTTGCCGAAGCCGACGTCGCCGCAGACCACGCGGTCCATCGGCTGGCTGCTGGCCAGATCGCGCAGCGTCGCGTCGATCGCGGCCAGCTGATCCGGTGTTTCCTCGAACGGGAAGCCGGCCGCGAACGGCTCGTACATCGCGCGGTCCACGTGCAGCGCCAGGCCGGCACGGGCACGCCGACGCGCCTGGATTTCCAGCAGTTCGGCGGCGACGTCGCGGACCTTTTCGGCGGCCTTGCGCTTGGCCTTGGTCCACTGCTCGCCACCGAGCGAATGCAGCGGCGCGGTTTCCGGCGAGGCACCGGAATAGCGGCTGATCAGGTGCAGCTGGGCGACCGGCACATACAGGCGGTCGCCCTTGGCGTACTCGATTTCCAGGAACTCGCCGGGCATGCCACCGGCATCGAGCACGATCAGGCCGCGGTAGCGGCCGACACCGTGGTCTTCATGCACGATCGGCGAGCCTTCGCTGAGCTCGCCGAGGTCGCGGATGATCGCTTCGGGCTCGCGCCCGGCCCGGCGGCTGCGGCGCTGCTGGCCGGCGCGTTCGGGAAACAGCTGACGTTCGGTCAGCACCGCGATCGGCGGGCTTTCCAGCGCGAAACCGTCTTCCAGCGGCGCCACGGTGATGCCGAAGCGCACGCTGTCGTCGGCCAGGAAGCCGGGCAGATCGGCGACCACCGGCGGCTTCAGCTCGGCGGCGAGCAGCACTTCCAGCAGGGCTTCGCGGCGGCCGGCGGAATCGGCGGCGATCAACACCCGGCCCGGATAATGACCGATGAAGGATTTCAGTGCCTCGGCAGCCGGGGCATCGCGTGCGGCCACCGGCAGCGGCGGCAGGGGCTGGTCGCCCAGCGGCTGTGCATCGCCGATGCGGTCGTGATCCAGCGGCCAGACTTCGACGCGGGCCAGGCCGTTGAGCGTGGCGCGCAGTTGCTCGGGGCTGGCATACAGCTCTTCCGGCGCCAGCAGCGGGCGCTCGACATCGTGGCGGCGCTGCTCGTAGCGGTTCTGCGTCTGCGCCCAGAAGGCGGCCGCAGCATCGAACACGTTCGGCGCCAGCACCGGCAGCACGTTGGGCTGCAGGTAATCGAGCAAGGTTGCGGTCTTGTCGAAGAACAGCGGCAGGTAATACTCGATGCCGGCCGGCGCGATACCGGCCTTGAGATCCTGGTACAGCGCGCTGCGCCGGGTATCCACATCGAAGCGCTCGCGCAGCGTGTTGAGCACCCGCGAGACGCTGAGATCATCCAGCGGTACTTCACGGCCGGGCAGCATGTGCACCGCCTCGACCTTGTCCAGCGAGCGCTGCGACTCCGGATCGAAGGCGCGGATCGAATCGATGTCTTCATCGAGCAGTTCCACCCGCAGCGGCGCCTCGGCCCCCATCGGGTAGACATCGAGCAGGCCGCCACGCACGGCGAAATCACCCGGGTCCATCACCTGCGGCACGTTGCGGTAGCCGGCCGATTCCAGGCGGCGCTTTTCCGCGTCCAGATCCAGGCGCTGGCCGACCGTCAGGTCGAAGCTGCCGCCGATGACGTACTTGAGCGGTGCCAACTGCTGCAGCAGCGTCTGCACCGGCACCACCACGATGCCGCGCTTGAGCGCAGGCAGGGCGTGCAGCGCAGCCAGGCGCTGGGAAATGATGTCCGGGTGCGGGCTGAAGGCGTCGTAGGGCAGGGTTTCCCAATCCGGGAAGGCCACGATCGGCACGTCGCCGGCAGTGCCGAGCAGGGTGTGCAGATCGGCTTCGATCTGGTTCGCGCCATGGTTGTCGCGCGCGACCACCAGCAACGGCCCGTCGTGCGACTGCGCCGCGCGGGCGATGTACCACGCCAGCGCCGTGGCCGAAGCGGGGGCGCGCCACCAGGCGCGGAGCTGTCCAGGACGTGGCAGCGGCGGAACGGGATAGGAGGTGCGTGACATGAACCGTCGATTTTAGCAGACCGCAGCGTGGCGGCCGTGTCATCCGGCGGCAGGCAAGCGTACGGCCGATCCACGTTACCGGTAGTGCCGGCCGCTGGCCGGCTCCAGGC
>DMZT01000405.1 GCA_003484865.1 Stenotrophomonas sp. | reverse complement strand
GCCTATGCACTGGGCGCGGCGACCTCGCTGGCGCTGGCGATCTGGATCGGCGGGCGCGTGTTCGCCGCGCTCAAGCGCCGTCTTGGCGTGGGGGAGTGGGTGCGCCGCGGGCTCGGCATCGCGGCGCTGCTGGCGGTGGTCGCCATCGCGATGGGGTGGGATACCGGCGTGCTGACCCGGCTGTCCACGGTCAGCACCGCCAAGCTGGAACAGGGCCTGCTCGATGTGCTGCCAGCACAGCAACCCGCCGCCGGTGCGGCGATGATGAGCACCGCCGCTGCCCCCGGGCAGCCGCTGCCGGTGGAAGGCACCCCGCCCTCGCTGGCCGGTGCGACCGGCTGGCTCAACAGCCCGCCGCTGGATGCGCAGGCGTTGCGCGGCAAGGTGGTACTGGTCGACTTCTGGACCTACTCCTGCATCAACTGCCTGCGCGCGATGCCCTACGTGCGTGAGTGGGCCGAGCGCTATCGCGATCACGGCCTGGTGGTGATCGGTGTGCATGCGCCGGAGTTCGCCTTCGAGCGCAATCTGGCCAATGTGCAGCGGGCGGTGAAGGACCTGAAGGTCACCTACCCGGTCGCGATCGACAACGACTTCGCCATCTGGCGCGGCTTCAACAACAAGTATTGGCCGGCGCACTACTTCATCGATGCGCAGGGCCGGATCCGCGCGCATCACTTCGGCGAGGGCAACTATGCGCAGTCCGAGCAGATCATCCGCCAGCTGCTGCGCGAGGCGGGCAACACCCTGCCCGGTGACGATGCTCCGGTAGCGATGACGCTGGACGGCGTGGCGCGCCAGGCCGACATGGACAACCTCAAATCGCCGGAGACCTACCTCGGCCATGCGCGTGCCGAGAACTTCGCCTCGCCCGGTGGCCAGCGCCAGGACCAGCCTGCCGACTACACGGTGCCTGCCACGCTTCAACACAACCAGTGGGCCTTGGCTGGACGCTGGACCGTGGGCAACGAAGACGCCCGGCTGGAGACGCGCGGCGGTCGTGTCGCGTTCCGCTTCCATGCACGTGATCTGCACCTGGTGCTGGCGCCGGGCGAGGACGGCAAGCCGGTCCGGTTCCGCGTGCGCATCGACGGTCAGGCGCCGGGCACAGCAGCCGGTGGAGACATCTCCGCCGACGGCGACGGCCGCGTGGATGAAAACCGTCTGTATCAGCTGATCCGCCAGTCCGGCGCCGTGCAGGAGCGCACCTTCGAGATCGAGTTCCTCGATCCGGGCGTGCGCGCCTACGCCTTTACGTTTGGGTGAGGAGCCATCGCATGAAGATCGCAGTCGACAAACTCGTTGCAGGCGGCATCGCTGTCGCCATCGCGGCACTCACCGCCAGCGTGGTGCTGGGTCTGGATCGACCGGCGCTCGCCGCCGCAGCCACCACAGCCGTGGCGATGCCGCCACCCACCGGCAAGGCGGACCTGCGCCAACCCGGTGTGAAGCGGGCACAGGTGGTCTTCGCCGGTGGCTGCTTCTGGGGCGTGCAGGGCGTGTTCCAGCACATCAAGGGCGTGGACAATGCGCTCTCCGGCTACATCGGCGGCAGTGCGGCGAACGCCACCTACCCGCGCGTCGGCGGCGGTGGTACCGGCCATGCCGAGGCGGTACAGGTCACCTACGATCCGGCCCAGGTCAGCTATGGCCAGCTGATGCAGGTGTTCTTCTCGGTGGCGCATGATCCGACCCAGCTCAACCGGCAGGGCCCGGACCGCGGCACCCAGTACCGCTCGGCGGTCTATGCCGACGACGCCGCGCAGCGCGATGCCACCCGCGCCTACATCGCCCAGCTGCAGCAGGCCAGGACCTACGCCGCGCCGGTGGTGACCCAGGTCGAGGGTGGCAAGCCGTTCTTCGCCGCCGAGGGCTATCACCAGAACTACCTCACGCTGCATCCGGAATCGCTGTATATCCGGATCAACGACCTGCCCAAGGTGGCCGCGCTGAAGCAGCAGTATCCGGCGCTGTACCGCGAGCAGCCGCGCCTGGTGAGTACAACCATTTCGGCGCGCTGATCACGCGGCGAACCAGAAGAAAAGACGCACGGCACACGCCGCTCTGCCGTGCGCGAGGGAAGTCGTCACGCCCATGGTAGGCTGCGTCCCGACGCGGATACAGATGCAGATGGCTGGCATCCGCACGGTTACAGATACCTGTGGATGCAGATGCCGATGGCGACCAACCTCTACCAGTCCCTGGCCGATGAAATGGCCGACGCGATCCGCAGTGGACGCTTGCCGGTCGGCACCCGGCTGCCGTCGCTGCGCGGCCTGGCGACACAGCGCAGCCTCAGCCTCAACACGGTGATCGCCGCGTATCGGCAACTGGAGGATGCCGGGCTGGTGCTGCCGCGGCCCAAGGCCGGCTTCGTGGTCAGCCCGCGCCTGCCCGAACCGACGCAGTCGCTGCGGCAGGCGCCGTCTCCGCCCACCGCACCGGCACAGCAGGCGATGATGGCGCGCGTGCTGGCCGCACAGCAGCAACCGGGCATCGTCGACCTGGCCTTCGCCGGGCCGCGCGGCAAGCGCTTCTATCCCGGTGCGCAGCTGGCCCGCATCACCGCGCAGGTACTGCGCCGGGCCGCCACCACGGTGGAGACCTACGCACGCCCCAACGGTGCGGCACGGCTGCTGACGCAGATCGTGCAGCGAGGGCCACGACTGGGGCTGCACACCACCACCGACCGGCTGGTGCTCACCCATGGCGTGATGGAAGCCCTGCAGCTGGCGCTGCGCGTGGTGACCCAACCCGGCGATGCGGTCGCGATCGAAGCGCCCTCGTATTTCAACATCTACCCGCTGCTGCGCAGCCTGGGCCTGCGCGCGATCGAGCTGCCCACCCATCCGAGGGACGGCCTCGATCTGGAGGCACTGGAAGCGCTGCTCGCCGCCGGCGGCATCGCCGCGATCATGGCCATGCCGACCGTGCACAATCCACTCGGCGGCAGCATGCCCGTGCCGAACAAGCAGCGCCTGGCCGAGCTGGTGAACCATTACCAGGTGCCGTTGATCGAAGACGCGGTCTACGCCGAACTGCAGTTCAAGGAGCCCCTGGAGCCGTTGGCCAAGAGCTTTGACCGCGATGGCTGGATCATGGTCTGCAGCGGCTTCTCCAAAACGCTCGCACCGGACTACCGCATCGGCTGGCTCGACGGTGGCCGCTTCGCTGCCGATATCCAGCTGGTGAAGTTTCATTCTTCCGGCGCCGAATCACGCCTGCTCGGGGACGCGGTTGCCGCGTTCCTGGAGGCCGGCAACTACGAGCATCATCTGCGGGGGTTGCGTCGGCTCTACAGCGACCAGGTCAGCCACGTGCGTGGCCTGATCGCGCAGCACTTCCCGCCCGGCACGTCGGCCACCCAGCCGACCGGTGGGTTCCTTCTGTGGGTGGAGCTGCCCCCCGCGATCGATGCCGGGGAGCTGTTCGAGCAGGCCTTGGCCGAGGGCGTGGTGTTCATGCCCGGCCAGGTGTACTCGCGCGGTGCCCGCTACCGGCATTGCCTGCGCCTGTCGTGCTGCCAGGAACTGGACGAGCGCTTCGCCGGCGCGATTGCCACGGTCGGCCGGCTCGCCAGCGCGCTGCAGGTGCGCGCAGGCAGCTGACGCTCAGAACACCAGCCGGTCCGCCAGGCGGGCCGGGTCCGCACCCGGCGCATACGGCAGGCGCCCCGATCACGGCATCGGCAGCCGCGCGGTGAGCAGTGCGACGTTCTCGTCGCGGCGCGCCATGCCCGGGTCCACCTCATTGGCAATCCAGCCGATGCAGCGCGCGCCACGGGCGGCGATCGCCTCGGCGGTCAGCCGCGCATGGTTGAGGCAGCCCAGCCGCAGCCCGACCACCATCACCACCGGCAGCGCCAGCGCGTCCACCAGATCACTCTGGTCCAGCGTGGCCGACAGCGGCGCCAGCCAGCCACCGACGCCCTCGACCACCACCGTGTCCGCGCTGGCGCGCAGGCGCGCGAAGGCGGCCTCGATCGGCGCCAGCGACAGTTGCACGCCAGCCTCTGCCGCGGCGATCTCCGGGGCCAGTGGCTGCTCGAGCGCGAACGGGTTGAGGTCGTCATACGCGGGCATCGGCCTGCTGGCGGCCCGCAGGGCCGTGGCATCCTCGTTGCGCAGGCCCTCGGGCGTGCGCTCGCAGCCACTGGCGACCGGCTTCATGCCCACTGCGGTGCCGCCGTGGCGGCGCAGGGCATGCAGCAGTACACAGCTGCTGAAGGTCTTGCCGATGCCGGTGTCGGTACCGGTGACGAACAGGGCGGCAGGGCGCGGCGCAGGCAGGGACATGGAGACGACCGGGAGCGGAAACGC
The DNA here is from genome assembly GCA_003484865.1 of Stenotrophomonas sp. Classification (GTDB taxonomy): domain Bacteria; phylum Pseudomonadota; class Gammaproteobacteria; order Xanthomonadales; family Xanthomonadaceae; genus Stenotrophomonas. The sequence goes on along the minus strand of DMZT01000405.1, from coordinate 3,991 downwards.
GCCATTATCCGCCGTCCCGGCAGCGCTGCGGCGCGGTCCGCTGCGTTCCGCCGGCCCCGGGGGCAACCAACCGCCGCGCTTGGTAGACTGCGGCCATGTTCGATACCTCCACGCTCACCGGCAGCAAGCCGGAACAGTACGGCCAGCTGCTGGCCCAGGCCCGCGCCCTGGTGCACGGCGAGCGCGACCGCATCGCCAATGCGGCCAACCTGTCGGCGCTGGTCTACCACGCCCTGCCGCACCTGAACTGGGTCGGCTTCTACTTCTTCGATGGCAAGGAGCTGGTCGTCGGCCCGTTCCAGGGCCTGCCCGCCTGCGTGCGCATTCCACTCGACAAGGGTGTGTGTGGCGCCGCGGCTTCGCAGCGGGTGACCCAGCGCATCGAAGACGTCGATGCGTTCCCGGGTCACATCGCGTGCGACTCGGCCTCGCGCTCTGAACTGGTCGTGCCGCTGGTCCACAACGGCGACCTGGTCGGCGTGTTCGATCTGGACAGCCCCTCGCTGGCGCGCTTCGATGCCGAGGACCAGGCCGGGCTGGAAGCCATCGCCGCGGTGTTCGTCGAGGCACTGGGATGAGTGCCGCCAAGCTGCGCAACATCGGCCCGAAGAGCGCAGCATGGCTGCGCCAGGTCGGTCTGCGTACGCCGGAAGACCTGGTGGCGGTCGGTGCGGTCGGTGCCTTCGTCAAGGTGCGCCGCGCCGGCTTCAAACCGAGCTTGAACCTGCTCTACTCGCTGGAAGGTGCCCTGCAGGATTGCCATTGGCAGGAACTGCCGGAAGCGCGCCGCACCGTGCTGGTGGCCGAGTACGAAGCGATCATCGCCGACCAGCCGCTGAAGAAGGCGCCGCCTGCCTCCGGTCCGGTCTACGACCGCACCGTGGAGCACCGCGATGATGACGGCGATGAAGCGCCGCCGTTCGAGATCGACGACGAAAACCGCTGATCCACGGCTACCCACGCACCGTCGGTAGCCGGGCGCCTCATACCTGCTGCAGCTCCAGCAGTTCGCCCCACAGCCGGTCGTCCTCGCGCTCCACGCGCAGGCGCAGCCGCGTGCCGTGATCGATGCGCAGCGCCCAGCACATCGCCATCGGCAGGCCGCACACCTGCGACAGCACCATCCGCAGCGGTCCGCCATGGCTGACGATCAGGGTCGGGACCGGCTCGGGCTCATCCAGCAACCGATGCAGGCCGCGCGCGATGCGGCGTTCGAAGTGGCCCCAGCTTTCGCCATGCGGCGGTGGATTGGCATGCGGGTCCAGATGGAAGGCTGACAGCGCATCCATCGGCAGCGCCTCCAGCGCGAGCCCGTCCCAGTCGCCGAAATCCAGTTCTTCCCATTCCTCATCGACCTCCACGTCCACCGCGTGGGGCAAGGCCAATGCCTCGGCGCTCAACAGCGCTCGCTGCCGTGGCGAGGACAGCACACGCTGCCAGGGCAGCCCGGCGTAGCGCGCGCACAGGGCGTCGGTCGCGCCCTCGTGCAGCGCTGGATCAGTGCGGCCATCAAGATGATCGTCGCGGCCGGTACTGGCGTGGCGGATCAGATCGAGGATCATGCCCGGCCCCGTCTGCTGCCCGCTGCGGCCGGCCAGTGCGGGTCACGGGCGTCGGTGCCGGGGTGCTGCAACCACGTTGGGGTCATGGAGATCACATCGAAAAAGCGAGGCGCATTCTAACCGGTGCGCTCCATGGGCCCGGCCGATGGCTTAGACTGCGCCCACTTTCAGGTGACCCGGGGCTGCAATGCCGCCAGGTTGAAACGGGAAGCCGGTGACGCGTCAGGCCCTGTGCCACGCCGCCACTCCGGCGCTGCCCCCGCAACGGTAAGCGTGGAAACACCAGGCAACACGCCACTGTGCTCCGGCATGGGAAGGCGCCTGGCACGATGGCACCCCATCGGCCCGCGAGCCCGGAGACCGGCCTGGAAGACGACTGGTTGCGATGCGGCGGGCATGGCGGCGGCAAGCAGGCGCCTGCGCGCGCCCGCCCACCGTCGAACCTCCCTGCAGCGCGATCATCCCCACCCCTTGCCGCGCGGGCGTGCGCGGTGCATGGAGTCTTCGATGAAGCTGCAAACCCGCGTTCTTTCCCTGGCCGTGCTGTCGGCCCTGCCCCTGGTGGCCTCCGCACAGGACGAGGCCACCGCGCTGGACCAGGTGCTGGTCACCGCCACGCGTACCCCGATCGCCCTGCAGGACAGCATCTCTCCGGCGCAGGTGATCGACCGCGCCGAGATCGAGCGCAGCCAGGCGCCGTCGCTGCAGGACCTGCTGCGCGGCCGTGCCGGCATCAACCTCAACAACAGCGGCGGCCTGGGCAAGCAGAGCTCGCTGTTCCTGCGCGGCACCAACTCGGCCCACACCCTGGTGCTGGTCGATGGCGTGCGCATCAACACCGGCGACCTCGGCCTGGCCATGATCCAGGACCTGCCGCTGGCGCAGATCGAGCGCATCGAAATCGTGCGTGGCCCGCAGTCCAGCCTGTACGGCGCCGATGCGATCGGTGGCGTGATCCAGATCTTCACCCGCCGCAACGCCGGCCAGTTCGCGCCGCACCTGCAGCTCGGCGGTGGCAGCAACGGCCTGCGCGAGGCCAGCGGTGGCTTCGGCGGCAGCGGTGAGCGTGGCTGGTTCGGCACCGACATCGCCTACCAGCACACCGATGGCATCAACGCCTGCCGTGGCTCGGTGTCGCCCTTCGCTGGCTGCGGCGCCGACGAGCCCGACCGCGATGGCTACCGCAACCTGTCCATGAGCCTGCGCGGCGGCTATGCGTTGACGGACACGTTGAGCCTGGAAGGCACCGCACTGCGCGCCGAAGGCGAGAACCATTACGACGGCTACTACAACTACTCCGAGACCCTGCAGCAGGTGCTCGGCGGCAAGCTGCGCTACACGCCCAGCGAGCGCTTCAACCTGACCGTGAATGTCGGCCGTGCCGACAACGAATCGGACAACTTCAACGGTGATACCTGGCTGGGCAATGCACAGACCCACCGTGACAGTGCCTCGGTGCAGGCCGACATCGGCATCGCTGACGGCCAGCTGCTGAGCGCCGGTGTGGACTGGAGCCAGGACAGCCTGGACGGCAGCAGCGCCGGCTACCTGGTCGACAGCCGCGACAACACCGGCGTGTTCGTGCAGTACCAGGGCCGTTTCGGCGCGCACCACCTGCAGGCCAGCGTGCGCAACGACGACAACGAACAGTTTGGCAACCACACCACCGGCAGCCTCGGCTGGGGCCTGGAGCTGGGCCGCGGGTTCCGCCTCAACGCCAGCTACGGCACCGCGTTCAAGGCCCCGACCTTCAGCGACCTTTACGACCCGTGGAGCGGCGTGCCGACCCTGGATCCGGAGAAATCCAAGAGCGCCAACATCGGCATCGCCCAGCAGGGTGATGGCTGGCGCTGGGGCCTGGACGTATACGAAACGCGCATCGATGACCTGATCACTTACGACGCGACCACCTTCATGATGTCGCAGGTCGAGAAAGCCCGCATCCGCGGCGCCGAGTTGACCGGTGCGATCACCGTCGCCGGGTTCGATCTCAACGCACAGCTCAGCCACACCGACCCGCGCAACCGCACCGACGGCAGCGCACAGTTCGACAACTGGCTGGCCCGCCGCGCACAGAACACCGCACGCCTGGACGTCGATCGTCGCGTGGGTGATGTCCGCGCCGGCCTCACCGTCAACGGCGCCGGCAAGCGTTACGACGATGCAGCGAACACGGTGCGCCTGGGGGGCTACGGCACCGTGGACCTGCGCCTGGAATACGCCCTGACCCGCGATTGGTCCGTACTGGGCCGGGTCAGCAACGTCTTCGACCGCGAGTACGAAACCGTCGCCTGGTACAACCAGCCTGGCCGCGAGTATCGACTGAGCGTGCGTTACCAGCCGAAATAAGCGCGCGGGGCGGCGGCACCGCCGCCGTCCCGGCCTCGGCACGTGCCGACCGTGGGTCGACATGCAGATCGGAAGAGCGG
>DMZT01000407.1 GCA_003484865.1 Stenotrophomonas sp. | reverse complement strand
TTTAATAAGCAGCGCGAGAGGTTGGTCACCTGCACCACCGGGATACGGTCGGCTGCGCCGGCCGAGGTCTTGCGTACGGTCGCATTGACCGAGGCCGACTTGTCCTTGGGAATGATCACCGCCGTGGCACCGGCCGCCGCCGCGCTGCGCAGGCAGGCGCCGAGGTTGTGCGGGTCCTGGACCTCATCGAGGATCAGCAGCAGGGCCTTGCCCTCGGCCGCTTCCACCAGCCCTTCCAGCTCGTTCTCGCCCCAGGTCCGTGCGGCCTGGTAGCGCGCCGCCACGCCCTGGTGACGCACCGAACCGCCCACACCGTCCAGCGCCTGGGTGTTCACCTTGCGCACGTCGATGCCCTTGCGGCGTGCGTTTTCCTCGATCTCGGTCAGACGCGGGTTCTTCGCACCGGCCTCGATGAGGACCTCGCGGACGTTCTCGGCATCATTCTCGATCGAAGAGGCGACGGCGTTGACGCCGACGATCCACTGGCTTTGCTTGCTCATTGCGGGGGGCGGGACCGGTAAAGGGGTTGGTAATGGTAGAGCATCAAGGCCCACCCTGCCCTGCCGGGCGTTCACGGGGGGCGTTCACAGCCCGCCTTCAGCCCGGCGGCCAATCCGCGGTGTCGTGGTCCGGGTGCTGGTGGGAGACGATATGCAACAGGAAGTCGCCGGCCTCGGCGTCCTCTTCGCTGCGCAGCGCGCTGAGCGACCCAAGGGCATCCACGAACGGGAGCTTGGCCTCGATCCCGTACTGGATCGTCGGCGGCAGGCGGGCCGGTTCATCGAAGGCGCCGGCCGCGATCGCTACGCCATCCGGGGCTTCGTAGGTCAACGGGGTGCCGCAGTCAGCGCAGAAGCCGCGCTGGACCATATTGGAGGATGGGAAACGCCGGGGCTCGCCGCGGGTCCAGCGGAAGTCGCTGCCACGGACCGAGACCAAGGGGGCGTAATAGGCGCCGAAGGCCTTCTGGCACATCCGGCAATGGCAGATCGAGCTGTGGGTCAGCGCACCGACCACGTGGAAGCGGATCGCGCCGCACTGGCAACCACCGCTGTATTCGGGGAGGGCCTGCATGGGATCGCTCCGATGGGATCGGCGTGCCCACCAACCGTGGGCGGGTAGACGATGTGCCGACCAACGGTCGGCACCTGCCGCGTACCGGCCGTGGGCCGGTACGCGACGATCAGTACTTCTGTTTCTGGCGCTTGGCCGGCTGGCCGCGCGGCGGCAGCTCGGGCAGCGAATCGTCCTTTTCTTCCACCAGGCGGAAGTCGATCTTGCGCTCTTCCATGCTGGCCTTGAGCACCAGGATCTGCACGCGGTCACCGAGGCGGTAGATCTTGCCGCGGCGTTCGCCGTTGAGCGTTTTGCGCACCGCGTCGAACTGGTAATAGTCGTGCGGCAGCTGGGTCACGTGGACCAGGCCGTTGACCTTGGATTCGTCCAGTTCCACGAACAGGCCGAAGCTCGTCACGCCACTGATCACGCCCTCGAACTGGCCGCCAACGTGCTTTTCCATCCACGCGGCGCGGTAACGCTCGTCGACTTCACGCTCGGCTTCATCGGCGCGGCGCGCCCGCTCGGAGCACTGCAGGGCCAGCGCGGCCATCTCACGCGGCGAATAGGTGAACTTCTCCGGCGCGGCTCCGCTGAGCGCGTGCTTGATCGCACGGTGCACCAGCAGATCGGGGTAACGACGGATCGGCGAGGTGAAGTGGGCGTACGCATCCAGCGCCAGGCCGAAGTGGCCCAGGTTGTCCGGCGAGTACACCGCCAGGCTCTGGCTGCGCAGCAGCACCGATTCCAGCAGCGCTGCGTCCGGGCGATCGCGCACTTTCTTCAGCAGCTTGGTGAAATCGGCCGGCTGCACCTTCGACCACGGCGGCAGGCTCAGCTTGAATTCCTTCAGGAACTCGAGCAGATCGGCGTACTTGGATTCCGGCGGACGCTCATGGTCACGGAACGGCGCCGGCACCTGCTTGGCCAGCAGGTAGCGCGCCGCCTGCACATTGGCCGCGATCATGCATTCTTCGATCAGCTTGTGCGCATCGTTGCGCACCATCATCCCGGCCTGGGTGACTTCGCCGGTGTTGTCCAGCACGAAGCGCACTTCGGAGGTTTCAAATTCGATCGCACCGCGGCGGGTACGCGCCTTGGCCAGCACGTGATACAGCTGGTACAGGCGATCCACCTGCGGCATCAGCGGACCGATCGCCTTGCGCGCGGCCGGGTCGTTCTCGCCCACCGCTTCCCAGACCTGGTTGTAGGTCAGGCGCGCATGCGAATTCATCACCGCTTCGTAGAAGCGCGAATGGATGACCTCGCCTTCGCGGTTCACCTGCATGTCGCAGACGAAGCACATGCGGTCAACCTTGGGCATCAGCGAGCAGATGCCGTTGGACAGCGTTTCCGGCAGCATCGGCACCACGAACCCGGGGAAGTAGACCGAGGTCGCGCGCTTCTGCGCTTCATTGTCCAGCGGCGTACCGGGACGCACGTAATTGGAGACGTCGGCGATCGCCACGACCAGGCGGAAGCCTTCGGCATTGGGTTCGCAGTAGACCGCGTCGTCGAAGTCCTTGGCATCCTCGCCATCGATGGTGACCAGCGGCGTGTTGCGCAGGTCCTCGCGGTGGCCGATCTGTTCCGGGGTGACCAACATCGGCACCGCGGTGGCTTCAGCCAGCACTTCGGCCGGGAACTCGAACGGCAGCTCATGGCCGTGGATGGCGGTTTCCACCACCAGCGAGGCCGTCAGCTTGTCGCCGAGCACGGCGATGATGCGGCCGATCGGCGGGCGGCGGGTGTCCGGCGCCTGGGTCAGCTCGCAGACCACCAGCTGGCCATCGCGGGCATCGCCGGTCTGGTCGGGCGGGATCTGTACGTTGCGCTGCACGCGCTTGTCGTCGGGCACCACGTAGTTGATGCCGAACTCGACGCTGAAGCGACCGATCAGGCGGCTCATGCCACGCTCAAGCACGCGCGAGATGCTCGCCTCGCGACGGCCACGACGATCGATGCCGGTCACGTTGACCAGCACGCGGTCACCATGCAGCACCTTGCGCATTTCGAACGGCGGCAGGAACAGATCGTCGCCACCTTCGACCGGGCGCAGGAAGCCGAACCCTTCCGGGTTGGCGATCACCACGCCGGTGATCAGGTTGACGGCCTGCAGCGGCGCGAAACCGCCACGGCGGTTCTGCACCAGCTGGCCGTCACGGCACATCGCGCCCAGGCGCTTGCCCAAGGCATCGGCACGGTCCGGCTCGGTCAGGCCGAGATGGATGGCGATCTCTTCGGCGGTCTGCGGGCCATCGCAGCGGTCGAGCAGCTGCAGGATCGCCTCACGGCTGGCGATCGGCTGCGCATAGCGCTCGGCCTCGCGGGCGGCGAAGGGGTCCACCTGGACCTCACCGTCGAGCGGGGTCGGATGCGGGCGGCGGCGGGTCGGGATCGGCCCGGCATGCGCAGGCCTGGGCCCGCGCTTGTTGCCACGCGGCAGCTCAGCGGTGTTCAGGGATTCGGGCATCCAGGGTGGCAGCTTGCCGGCTTTCTTGGCGGCAGCGCGGGGCTTGCCCGACGGACCGGCTGCCTTCTTGGGCGCCGGGGACTTGGGGGCTTTCGCGCCCTGGGTCGGTTTCTTTGGTTTCATTGACCTCAATAGTAACCGCTGCGCGTGTGCAGAACCGGTCAGCGGCGCTCCTGTGCAGGATTGTGAAGAAATTTCACAAAACCGTTGACAAGCCTCACGGACATGCCCAGAATTCGCCCCCTGAGTCGCCCAGGTGGCG
>DMZT01000466.1 GCA_003484865.1 Stenotrophomonas sp. | reverse complement strand
GTGCGCGATCGCGTCAGCGGCCGCCAGCTCAGTGCCAACGTGCCCAGCCTGACCGGTCAGACCGTCGGTACGGACCTGCAGGCACGCCTGCAGCGCCCGCTGGAGCTCGGCAATGACCTGCAGTGTTTTGCCTTGTCCGAGGCCCATGACGGCGCCGCCGCCGGCTACCCCAGCATGTTCGGGGCGATCCTCGGCACAGGGGCCGGCGGTGGCTTCTGCGTCGGCGGCCGGCTGATCGCCGGTCACAATGGCATCGCCGGCGAGTGGGGCCACTGGAGCCTGCCCGCCACGCTGCAGCAGCGCCACGACCTGCCCGTGCTGGACTGTGGCTGCGGCCTGCGCGGCTGCCTGGAGCGTTACGTGTCCGGCAGCGGCCTGGCGATGATCCATGAACGCCGTGGTGGCCACGCGCTGGACGCCGCCGAGGTGGTCGCACGGGCCCAGGCCGGCGATGCGGTCGCGCAGCAGGCGCTGGCCATCCACCGCGACCTGCTCGGCTACAGCTTCGCCAGCCTGATCCTCGCGCTGGACCCGCACGTGATCGTGCTCGGCGGTGGCCTGTCCAAGCTGGAACAGCTCTACCGCGACCTGCCTGCCGCGATCGCGCCCTACCTGTTTGCCGGTGTGCGGGTCCCCCCGATCCTGCCGCCCACCTTCGGCGATGCCGGCGGTGCGCGGGGCGCGGCACTGCTCGCGCGCCAGCACTCCCCCTCCCCCTGAACACTGTTGTTACTGGAGTTGCCATGTCCGCCGTCCAATCGTTGATCGCCGCCCATCGCCAGGGCCACCCCGTCGGGCTGTACAGCGTCTGCTGCAGCAACGCGCAGGTGCTGCTGGCGGCGATGCAGGTCGCGCAGCGTTACGACACCCTGCTGCTGATCGAGGCGACCTCCAACCAGGTCGATCAGTTCGGCGGCTACACCGGCATGACCCCGCCGCAGTACCGCGACTACGTGCTGCAGCTGGCACGCGATGCCGGTTTCCCGGCCGAGCGGCTGGTGCTCGGTGGCGACCACCTCGGTCCGAACGCCTGGCAGAAGGGCCCGGCACAAGCTGCAATGGCAAACGCGCGCGAACTGATCGCCGCCTACGTCGCCGCCGGTTTCCACAAGATCCACCTGGACTGCAGCATGTCCTGCGCCGACGACCCGACCCCGTTGCCGGACGCCATCGTCGCCGCGCGCTCGGCCGAACTGGCGCGCATCGCCGAGCGCACGGCCGCCGAGCACGGGCTGCCACCACCGGTCTACGTGATCGGCACCGAGGTACCGATTCCCGGCGGTGAAGCCTCGCTGGCCGGCGGCCTGCAGGTGACCACGCCGGCGGCCGCAGCGACCACCCTGGCGATCCACCGTGAGGCGTTCTCCGCCCCCGACCTACTGCCGGCCTGGGAGCGCGTGATCGCGATGGTCGTCCAGCCCGGCGTGGATTTCGACCACAGCAGCGTGCACTACTACGATCCGGCCGCCGCCACCGCGCTGTCTGCCTTTGTCGAGCAACAGCCGGGCATCGTGTTCGAAGCGCACTCCACCGATTACCAGACCGAAGCCGGCCTGCACGCGCTGGTCCGCGATCATTTCGCGATCCTGAAAGTCGGCCCGGCGGCGACCTATGCCTTCCGCGAGGCGGTGTTCGCGCTGGCGATGATCGAGCGCGAACTGCTGCCCGCCGCGCAATGCTCGCATCTGATCGAGGTGCTGGACCGCTGCATGGTCGACGCACCGGGCAGCTGGCGCAGCTACTACCAGGGCGACGAGCACGGACTGCGCCTGCTGCGCGCGTACTCGCTCAGCGATCGCAGCCGCTATTACTGGGGCGAGCCAGCGGTACAGGCTGCGCTGGACACGCTGGTTGCCAATCTCACCGCGCACGCGCCGCCGCAGATGCTGCTCAGCCAGTTCATGCCCGAACAGCTCAAGGCGATCGAGGCCGGTGAGCTGCGGCCGGCGCCGTTGGCGCTGATCCAGCACAAGGTGGCGCTGCGCCTGGCCGAGTATGCCCGGGCCTGCAATCGCAACTGCTCAGGGGCGGATAACGAAACCCGACAGGCCAAGGAGCTTTCGGAACGGTAAGCTTCGGCTTTCCCTTTCGAACGGAATCGCCCCCATGCGAAACACCCGGCAGCGCCGCCAACAGATCCTCCAGACCCTGGTCGAGCACGGCAACGTGCAGGTCAGCGAGCTGGTGGCGCGCTTTGCGGTCTCGGCGGTCACCATCCGCGCCGACCTGACCCACATCGAGTCGCAGGGGCTGGCCACGCGCACCCATGGGGGCGCGACGCTGGTGCGCACGCCGCCACAGGAACAGGACATCCACGAGAAGGATGCCTTGAACCTGCCGATGAAGGACCGGATCGGTATCGAGGCGGCCAAGCTGGTCAAGGCCGGCGACAACATCATCATCGACTCCGGCTCGACCACGATGACCCTGGCGCGGCACCTGCGCGGGCATCGCGACGTCACGGTCATGACCAACGGGCTCAACATCGCCTGGGAGCTGGCCAATGCGCCCGGCGTGGAGCTGCTGCTCACCGGCGGGTTGCTGCGCAAGCAGTCGCTCTCGCTGCATGGCAGCCAGGCCGAGGCGAGCCTCAACACCTACAGCTTCGACACCCTGTTCCTGGGCGTGGATGGCCTGGACCTGCAGTTCGGCCTCACCACCCACCATGAGGCCGAAGCCAGCCTCAACCACCGCATGGTCGAGCGCGCGCGCCGCATCGTGGTGCTGACCGACGCCTCCAAGTTTGGCCGGGTCAGCCTGCACCGCATCGCGCGGCTGGACCAGGTCCATACCATCATCACCGACGGCAGCATCGAGCCCGAGTACCTGGAAGGGCTGCAGCGGCTGGGCGTCGAAGTGATCATCGCCGAGTCCCCGCCTTGACCGAGTCCCGCTTCCTGCACGGCCGCCTGCTCACCGACACCGGTTGGGTCCGCGGCGATATCCATTTCGACCAGCGCATCACCGCCATCGATACGGTGCACGCCGATCCGCGCGGCGACAATGAGGTGCCGCTGATCCTGCCCGGCTTCATCGACCTGCATGTGCATGGCGGTGCCGGGGTGGACATCATGCAGGGCGGCACGACCGCGCAGACGGTGGCCCGCGCGCACGCCCGGCACGGCACCACCGCGCTGCTGGGCACCACCATGACCGCGCAGGAAGATGACATCACGCGCGCGCTTGAAGGCCTGTCCACCGCGATCGCCACGCGCGCACCCGGCATGGCCCGCGTACTCGGTGTGCATCTGGAAGGCCCCTTCATCAGTGCGCAGCGCCTGGGCGCGCAGCCACCGCTGGTGGTGGAGGCCACCCTGGCCGACGTGCAGCGCCTGCATGCGATCGCCCCGATCAAGGTACTCACTCTCGCCCCGGAAATCGGCCAGCACCTCGCGCTGATTCCCGCGCTCAGTGCGCTCGGCATCCGCGTGCAGCTCGGCCACAGCGCCGGCAGCTACGAAGACGGCGTCGCCGCATTGAACGCCGGTGCGGCCGGCTTCACGCATCTGTTCAACGGCATGACCGGCGTGGACCACTACCAACCCGGCATCGCCACCGCCGCGCTCGCGCACGCGCAGTACGCCGAACTCATTCCCGATCTGCAGCACGTGCATCCCGGCGCGATCCGCACCGCCCTGCGCGCGATCCCGCGTCTGTACTGCGTCACCGATGCGACCGCGGCGACCGGCATGCCCGATGGCGAGTACGCGCTCGGCGTACAGCGTGTGCACAAATGCCTGGGGTGCGTACGGCTGTCGAGCGGCTCGCTGGCCGGCAGTGCGCTGACCATGGACCAGGCGCTGCGCAACCTGGTCTCGCTCGGCCTGGACATCGCCGATGCCTCCCACCGGCTGTCGCGCTACCCGGCCGACTACCTCGGCATCGACGACCGCGGCCGCATCGCGACCGGCGCCTGGGCGGACCTGGTGGTGCTCGACCACGACCTGCGCGTGCGCGGCGTGGTGGTGGAAGGCGACGACATCGCGCTCGACTGAGCGTGGACTCCCGCGCCGCCATGGCGCACGCACTTGCAGACAGGACCGGCACGATGAACGACGTTTCCGCAGCCATGCCCGTGCACGCCGGCGCCTCCGCGCCGCGCTGGCCGGTACGCTATCTGTTGTTCATCGGCGGCATGGGGGGGCTGCTCTACGGCATCGACATCGGCATCATCGCCGGCGCCCTGCCCTATCTGGAGGCCACCGCCACCGCGAGCTGGCACCTGACCAGCCAGCAGCTGGGTTTCGTGGTGGCCGCGGTGCTGCTGGGCAGTGTGCTGTCTTCGCTGTTTGCCGGGATGGTCGCCGACCTGATCGGCCGCCGTGGCGCGATGCTGCTGGCCGGCGTGCTGTTCACCGCCAGCATTCCGGTGATGGCCCTGTCCGATGGCTATGGCGCGCTGTTGATGGGACGCCTGCTGCAGGGCATCAGTGGCGGGCTGATCGGCGTGGTGGTGCCGCTGTATCTGGCCGAAGTGCTCAGCCCGGAACGACGCGGGCGCGGCGCGGCGATGTTCCAGCTGCTGCTGACCATCGGCCTGGTGCTGGCTGCGGTGATCGGGCTGTACCACGCGCATACCGTGGATGCCGCGACCGCCGCGGTGCGCCATCTGCCCGGTGCGGAGCAGCAGCGCCTGCTGTTCGACGTCAAGGACCATGCCTGGCGCACCATTTTCTGGAGCTGCCTGCTGCCCGGCCTGGTGTTCACCGGCGGCGTGCTGCTGATCAGTGAATCCCCGCGCTGGCTGGTGCGCCGTGGCCGCATCGAGACAGCGCGCCACGCCCTGCAGCGTACCGTCGCCGCGAGCGACGTGGAGCCGACCCTGCAGCGCATGCAGGCGCCGGAGGAGCTCCAGATCGGCCGCAACGGCAAGCGCGACCCGCTGCTCAGCCGCCGCTACGTGTGGCCGTTCGTGCTGGCCTGCCTGGTGCTGGCCTTCACCCAGGCCACCGGCATCAACTCGGTGCTGGCCTACGCGGTCAACATCCTCAACCAGGCCGGCCTGCCCGGCTCGGTGGCCAACGGCGCCGATGTGGCGATCAAGCTGCTCAACGCGGTGATGACCGTGGTCGCACTGGTGCTGGTCGACCGCAAGGGCCGCAAGTTCCTGCTGATGCTGGGCAGTGGTGGCATCACGCTGTCGCTGCTGGCGGCTGCGTTGTTGTTCGTGCAGAGCGAGCGCGGGCGGCTGGATGTGCAGGCCGCGCTGCAGCAGCAGGTGAGCGGCACCACCCTGTTGCTGCCGCTGGATGCCGCGCAATGGCAGCGGCTGGAGGGCAACGCCGGCGGCGCGCCGCAGCAGCTGACCGTGTCGTATGCCTACGGTGGCTTCAGCAACGTGCGCTCACTGCGCAGCGACAACCCGATCGACGCCACGCTGCAGATCCGTCGCGAAGACGCGGTGTCGGCCGACAGCGTGATCGGCCGCTTCTTCCGCACGCTGCATCTCAATCCCTTCCCGGATCCCGCCCAGGCCGCCAATGCGCCGCTGGTGATCGAACGTGCGGTGATCGGCCCGGTGCCCTCGCCCACCCACGGCTGGCTGGTCGCCGGCTGCATTCTGCTGTTCGTCGCGTTCTTCGCGGTGGGCCCGGGCGTGTGCGTGTGGCTGGCGCTGTCCGAGCTGATGCCGACCCGCATCCGCTCCAACGGCATGAGCATCGCGCTGCTGATCAACCAGTTCGTGTCCACCGTGATCGCCGCGATCTTCCTGCCCACGGTCGGCCATCACGGTTACGCCAGCATGTTCTTCTTCTGGGCCGGCTGCACGTTGCTGTATTTCCTGATCGCCGCGTTCTGGCTGCCGGAAACCAAGGGCAAATCGCTGGAGCAGATCGAAGCGAATTTCCGCTGAGGCCGTCAACAGCGGCGAGGCACTCAAGGCGCCTTGCCGGTGACCTCGGTATACAGCCGGTGGGCGTCGGCGGTGCTGTCCAGCCCGGTCACCTGCATGGACTGCGCGAAGGGGCCGGCGATGACGGCGACATTGAGGACCTGATCGCCGACGGTAAATGCCACACGCTTGGCGACGCGCGCTTCGGTCGCGGCGAGGATGCGCGGTGCCGCGGCCTCCGTGAAGCGCAGGATCAGGGTCCCGTGTCCGGTAGACCCGTCGCTGCCCACGGCCACCGTGGCGATGTCGGCCGTGGTGATGAAGGCCGGCTCGATCAAGGACAGCGCGTTGCCGTCGCGGTCCTTGAGCGTGGTGACGCCGGGGTGGCGGGCATCCTCGGCCACCTCACGCATCTGGATGCGTGCGTTCGCCAGCGGTGCGACGCCCGCCGGCGTCTCGGACGCAG
>DMZT01000489.1 GCA_003484865.1 Stenotrophomonas sp. | reverse complement strand
CACGGTTCTGCCCCGATCCCGGAGTTGCCATGCGTGCCCTGTCCCGTCTGAGCGGCCTGCTGCTGCTCGCCAGCGCCACGGCCAGCGCCGGCACTGTCTACAAGTGGAAAGATGCCAACGGCGTCACCCAGTATTCGGAGAAGCCACCGGCCGGGCAGAAGTACGAGGCCCGCCAGGTCGAGAACCGGGACCCGCTCCCGCGCGAGACCGCCGCCGCCCCGGCCGAGAACAAGGCCTGCACCGACGCCCGCGGCAATCTCACCCTGCTCAACGGGCCGGGCAAGGTCATGCAGGACGCCGATGGCGACGGCACGGCCGATACCGCCCTGACCGACGAGCAGCGCAGCGCCCAGAAGACCCTGGCCGAGGCCGCCATCCAGGCCTACTGCACCCCCAAGGCCTGAGCCACCGGCCCCGTCGAGGCGGCCAAAACCAACCGCAACACCCATCGCGGCGGCCGGACTGGCAGAATATCGGCTTCTGCCGTTCAGCGAAGCCGACGATGCGCCTCTCCCAGTTCCACCTGCACACCACCAAGGAAACCCCCAGCGACGCGGAGCTGACCAGCCACCGCTTGATGCTGCGCGCGGGCATGATCCGCAAGCTGGCCTCGGGGCTGTACACCTGGTCGCCGCTGGGCCTGCGCGTGCTGCGCAAGGTCGAGCGCATCGTGCGTGAGGAAATGGAGCGGGCCGGCGCGGTGGAATTCCAGATTCCGACCATCCAGCCCAAGGAACTGTGGGAAGCCACCGGCCGCTGGGAAAAGTTCGGCCCGCAGCTGCTGAAGCTCAAGGATCGCAAGGAGCAGGTGTTCTGCTACAGCCCGACCGCGGAAGAGGCTGCCGCTGACTTCGCGCGCCAGGAGCTGTCCAGCTACAAGCAGCTGCCGGTCAATTTCTTCCAGATCCAGACCAAGTTCCGCGATGAGATCCGCCCGCGCTTCGGCGTGATGCGCTCGCGCGAATTCCTGATGAAGGATGCCTATTCCTTCCACCTGCACGATGCGTGCCTGGTGCGCGAATACGAAAACATGAAGTCGGCCTACAGCCGCATCTTCACCCGCCTGGGCCTGGATTTCCGCATGGTGCAGGCCGACTCCGGCGCGATCGGTGGCGACGCCTCGCAGGAATTCCACGTGATCGCCGAGTCGGGCGAAGACGCGCTGGTGTTTTCCACCGGCTCGGATTACGCGGCCAACATGGAAGCGGCCATCGCCGCGGCCCCGGGCGAGCGCCCGGCCGCCAGCGAAGCGCTGCGCAGGATCGATACGCCCACGCAGAAGACCTGCGAAGCCGTCGCCGCCCTGCTCGGCCTGGGCCTGGAGCGCACCGTCAAGTCGGTCGCGATCATGAGCGAGGCCGGCTTCGTGCTGGCGCTGGTGCGCGGCGATCACGACGTCAATGAAATCAAGCTGGGCAAGGTCGAGGGTCTGCAGGGCTACCGCATGGCCAGCGAGGCGGAGATCGCCACGCATCTGGGCAGCGAGCCGGGCTTCCTCGGCCCGCTCAATCCGGCCCAGCCGATCCGCATCGTGGCCGACCGCGACGTCGCCGCGCTGGCCGATTTCGTCATCGGTGCCAACGAAGCCGGTGCCCATATCGCCGGCGTCAACTGGGGCCGCGACCTGCCCGAACCGGAAGTGGCGGACATCCGCAACGCCAAGGCCGGTGATCGTGCCGCCGATGGCGGTGAACTCAAGATCGCGCGCGGCATCGAAGTCGGCCATGTGTTCCAGCTCGGCCGCCAGTATGCGCAGGCGTTGAATGCGACCGTGCTTGACGAAAACGGCAAGGCTGCGGTGTTGGCGATGGGCTGCTACGGCATCGGCATTTCGCGCATCGTGGCGGCGGCGATCGAACAGAATCACGACGATGCCGGCATTATCTGGCCGGACGCGATGGCGCCGTGGCAGGTCGTGGTCTGCATGATCAATCCGAAGCAGGACGAGACCGTGTCGTCCACCGCCGCCGAGCTGCTTGCGCAGTTGCAGGCCGCCGGCCTGGATGTGGCGCTGGATGACCGCGGCCTGCGCCCGGGCGCGATGTTCGCCGACATGGAACTGATCGGCGTCCCGCACCGGATCGTGGTGTCCGAACGCGGCGTCGCCGCCGGCACGTTCGAGTACCGCGCGCGCAATGCCGCCGAAGCGGAGGTCCTCGACAAGGACGCGCTGCTGGCAAAATTGACGAAGTAATGACAAAGGCCGGGTGAATAGCCCGGCCTTTTCAATGGCGGACCCGGTTTCAATAACTCCGGTTTGTTTGTGTATTTCGCAAAAGAGAATGTATGCTGTTTCCGACGCCAAGGACCGGCTCACCCTGTCCTTAATATATTGCGGAGTAGTAGATGAGTATCGACCTGAGCGGCCTGTCCGCCAAAGAGCTGGGCGCGCTGATCAAGAACGCCAAGAAGCAGCAGACCATCGTGGCCAAGCGTCCGGCGATCACCAAGGTCCGCGCACAGCTGACCAAGCTGGCCAAGGCCCAGGGCTATTCGGTGGAAGAACTGTTCGGCGGCGCCGCCCCGGCCGCACGTGGCCGTGCCGCGAGCAAGGCCACCAAGGCCCCGGCCAAGGCCGTGCGCAAGCTCGGCAAGGTCGCTCCGAAGTATCGCAACCCGGCCAACCCGAAGGAAACCTGG
>DMZT01000483.1:9952-10636 GCA_003484865.1 Stenotrophomonas sp. | reverse complement strand
GCCGTTCCTGCGCCTGATCACCGATCTGCAGCCGGACCTGGCCGCAGTCAGCGAGCACTTCCGCGCCGATCCGCGCACCGTGGGTGGGTCGTTGTTCCGCATCTACCGCGATGCGCGCTTCTCCAACGATAAATCGCCCTACAAGAGCTGGCAGGGCGCACGCCTGTTCCATGAGCGGCGCAAGCAGGTGCCAGCCCCGTCGTTCTACATCCACCTGCAGCCGGGCGAGAGCTTCGTCGGCGCCGGCCTGTGGCATCCCGAGCCGGCCACGCAGCGCAAGGTGCGGCATTTCATCGTCGACAACCCGGGCAGCTGGAAGGCCGCCGCGCATTCGCCGGTGCTGCGCAAGAAGTTCGATTTCGAGGAAAGCGAAAAGCTGGTGCGGGCCCCGCGCGGGTTCGAGCCGGAGTTCGAGTTCATCGACGATCTCAAGCACCGCAACTGGGTGTTCTGGCGCTCGCTGGACGACGCCACGATGACCGGGCCGCGACTGCGCCAGACCATCGCAGCCGACCTGGTCACGCTGGCCCCGTTCGTGGATTACCTGTGTGCGGCGCTGGACCTGGAATTCTGAGCTTCACGTGCGCTGACGCCGGCTGGGTCAAGCTGGGCACCATGACGACAAGGCAGATCCGATGAAGAAGCTGCTCTGGTTGCTGGTCACCGTGCTGCTGGTGCTGGCCG
>DMZT01000483.1:9599-9748 GCA_003484865.1 Stenotrophomonas sp. | reverse complement strand
CGTGCTGCTGGTGCTGGCCGGCATCGTGTTCAGCGGCCCCTACGTGACCGTGCACGGCCTCAGCCGCGCGATCGAACAGCGTGATACCGCCAGGCTCGACCGTTACGTGGATTTCCCGATGCTGCGCGCCAACCTGCGCGCCCAGCTCA
>DMZT01000483.1:0-9319 GCA_003484865.1 Stenotrophomonas sp. | reverse complement strand
AACCTGCGCGCCCAGCTCAGCGACTACGTGGTCCGTCGCGCCGGTCCGGACATGCAGTCCAGCCTGTTTGGCGCGTTGCTGCTCTCGGCCGGCGATCGGCTCAGCGCGACCGCCGTGGACGCACTGGTGACCCCCACCGGCATCGGTGCGCTGCTGGAGGGCCACATCCTGTGGAAGCGCGCCAGCAACGACCTGGACAGCCCCAGCAACGATGCCTACGCGGCGCCACGGCCGGCGCGGCCGCTGAACGGCGCCACCCACCATTTCGAGTCGCTGTCGCGGTTCACCGCCACCACCCATACCCCGCAGGGCGCGCCGGTGGTCTTCATCCTGCAGCGCTCGGGGCTGCGCTGGCGCCTGGTCGACATCCGGCTGCCATTGAACCCCGAAAGCACCGCCCCGTCGGTCCTGCCGATCCAGTAGGTACCCACCGTTGGTGGGTACATAGGCGCCACCGTTGGTGGGTACATGGGCGCCACCGTTGGTGGGTACATGGCCCCCACGCACCATCAACCGTCGTTGGCGACCCCATGCGGCACGTGCCCGGCGGCCACGCTCTGGTGTTGCAGCGCGCTGTCGATGTTGTGCTGGGAATCGTCGAAGAAGATGTCCGCGCCGAACGCTTCCAGGAACGGGCCCTTGTGGCGGCCGCCCAGGAACAGCGCCTCGTCCAGGCGCACGCCCCACTCGCGCAGCGTGCGGATGACCCGCTCGTGCGCCGGTGCCGAACGCGCAGTGACCAGCGCGGTGCGGATCGGCGCATCTTCGCCCGAGGGGAACACGGCCTGCAGGGTGTGTAGGGCCGAGAGGAAGTTGCGGAACGGACCGCCACTGAGCGGCTCACGGGCGTTCTCACGCTCATGGCGGCCGAACGCTTCCACGCCCTGCTCGCGCGAAATGCGTTCGCTCTCATCGCCGAAGATCACCGCATCACCATCGAAGGCGATGCGCAGCTGGCCCAGCGGACGGCCCAGATCGACCTGTTCGGCTGCGGCGATGGTCTCGCCCGGCGGCTTGGGCAGGATGGTCGCGGCAGCGATCCCGTGCAGCAGCGCGCGCCGCACCGACTCCGGGTTGGCCGACAGGAACAGATCAGTGCCGAACGGCTTCACATACGGCCAGGTCGGCTCGCCCGCGGTGAAGGTCGCGCGGATGATGCCCAGGTCGTAGTGCTGGATCGAATTGAAGATGCGCAGGCCGGTATCGGCGGAGTTGCGCGACAGCAGGATCACTTCCACCCGCGGCTGTTCCGGCGACTGGCCCTGGTTGAGCGCGAGCAGCTTGCGTACCACCGGGAAGGCCACGCCGGGGCGCAGCACATCATCTTCGTGCTTGCGCTGGTACTCGGCATAGGCATCGACGCCTTCGGCCTCGAACAGCGCGTGGCCCTCTTCCAGATCGAACAGGGCCCGCGACGTCACGGCAACGGTCAGCAAACGGGGGGTGTTGTCGCCCATGGCAATCAGCAATCCAATGCGGCCGCAGCGGCCGGCCAGCCATTCTCCCACAGTGCATGGCCAGCACGGCCGTGCGCCGTCAGAACATGAACTGCTCGCTCAGGATCCGGTCTTCCAGGTTGTGCTCCGGGTCGAACAGCATGGTGACGCGGCGCTCGCGCGATTCGCGGATGGTCACTTCCACCACATCGCGGGTTTCGTGCGAATCGGCGGTGACACTGACCGGGCGTTTGTACGGGTCGAGCACCCGGAAGCGCACTTCGGTGTCCGCCTTGAGGATCGCACCCCGCCAGCGGCGCGGGCGGTACGGCGCCAACGGCGTCAGCGCGATCGTGTGCGAGCCCAGCGGCAGGATCGGGCCATGCGCGGAATAGTTGTAGGCGGTGCTGCCGGCCGGGGTGGCGACCAGCACCCCGTCGCCGATCAGCTCGGCCACGCGCTCCTGGCCGTTGAGATCGATGCCGATATGCGCGGCCTGGCGGGTCTGGCGCAGCAGCGAGACGTCGTTGTAGGCCAGCGAGCCGGTGGTGGTGCCGGACTCGGTCAACGCCAGCATCTCCAGCGGCCGCAGGTTGGCCGGCTCCGCGGCCGCCAGGCGCGCGGGCAGATCGTCATCACGGAACTGGTTCATCAGGAAGCCCACCGTGCCCAGCTTCATGCCGAACACCGGCTTTTCCAGCGCACCATAGCGATGCAGCGTCTGCAGCAGGAAGCCATCCCCCCCCAGCGGGCACAGCACCTCGGCCTGCTCGGGCGTGTAATCGCCATAGCGGGCCCGCATCTGTGCCAGGGCGAGCTGCGCCGCTTCGGTGGAGCTGGCCATGAAGGCGATACGGGGGGTGTCGCTCATCGGTGAATCCGGGTGGGGTATGCCGGCAAGAGCATAACCGTTCGTGCCGGTCGCGGGCCGGCACGGACGGAAACGAAAACGGCCCCGCCGAAGCGGAGCCGTGTGTTTCTCATGCAATGCCGTTACCGGCCCCCGCCCATCCCTCTGGAGCAAAGCCCCCCTGAGTCAGGGGGGCGCCGCGAAGCGGCGGGGGTATGGGTGTTCAGTGAGCCGGGGGCCCACGGTTCGCACAGCGAACCGTGGGAGCGCCAGCGCGAATGCGAGGGCGTTACCCAGAGACCAGCTTCAGGCCGATCACCCCGGCCACGATCAACGCGATGCAGGCCAGCCGCGACGGCGAGGCGCTGTCGCCGAACAGGAAGATGCCCAGCATCGCCACGCCCAATGCGCCGATCCCGGTCCAGATCGCGTACGCCGTGCCGACCGGAATGGATTTCATCGCCTGGCTCATCAGGTACAGGCTGACCAGGGCGGCCGCGACGGTGGCCAGCGTCGGAAGGGGCTTACTGAAGCCTTCGGAGTACTTCATTCCGATGGCGAAGCCGATTTCGAACAGACCGGCGACGAGAAGATAGATCCAGGGCATGGGGGATTCCTTGGGTTAACAAAAGCAAAACGGCCCGGTGTTTTCACACCGGACCGTCGTCGGTAGCTGCCGTGGAACCGGGTTTTGCGCAAACACCGGTTCCACAGGGCGGGCCGTCCCGCCTGAACGATGTTGCCCGGGCCAGGCCCGGACAACATCGCGAAGTGCCTTACTCGGCCAGATTGCGCCCATGGAACAGCTCTTCGATCTCACGACGCAGCAGCGCCTCGATCTTCATGCGTTCCTTGAACGAGAGGTTCTTGGCCTTCTCTTCGAACAGGTACTGGTCCAGATCGAAATCCTTCAGGTGCATCTTCGTGTGGAAGATATTTTCCTGATAGACATTGACGTCGAACATCTCGTAACGCGACTTGATGTTCTTGGCCAGGAAGTTCTGGATCGAGTTGATCTTGTGATCGATGTAGTGCTTCTTGCCCTTCACGTCACGAGTGAAGCCACGCACGCGGTAATCCATGATCACGATGTCCGATTCCAGACTCTCGATCAGGTAGTTCAGCGCTTTCAACGGGGAAATCACGCCACAGGTGGCCACATCGATGTCCGCGCGGAACGTGGCGATGCCCTCCTGCGGATGGGTTTCCGGGTAGGTATGGACGGTGATGTGGCTCTTGTCCATGTGCGCAACCACAGCGTCGGAGATCAGCTCCTTGCCGGCCTGCTTCTTGTCGATCACCGGCTCTTCCGAGATCAGGATCGTCACCGAGGCACCCTGGGGGTCGTAGTCCTGGCGGGCCACGTTCAGGATGTTCGCGCCGATGATCTCGGCAACGTCGGTCAGGATCTGAGTCAGCCTATCGGCGTTGTACTCTTCATCAATATATTCGATGTAACGCTGACGCTCCTCTTCGGTGCGGGCGTAACAGACGTCATAGATGTTGAAGCTCAACGCCTTGGTGAGGTTGTTGAAACCCTGCAACCTCAGGCGAGGCAACGGCTTGACCACGGCGGTCGATCCTGTGTGTGGTGGGAAAGAAGTAATTATGGGGCAAAGTGATCGGGGGCGAAACTTGCATTGAAACGAGTACCTGTGCTCGGTTTGCCCTTAACAATTCGGATCGTTAAGCTCCCGGCACATAGCCGTGAATTCTTCATGAGCAATCGGAGCGCCTCAACGTGTCAACTGTGCGCCTTGCCACAAGTCCATTGGCCCTGGATATCGCAACAATCGATCGCTTCCTGGCCCACAGCCACCGCCGCCGTTACCCCGCCCGTACCGACGTGTTCCGACCTGGCGATCCGGCCGGCACGCTCTACTACGTGATCAGTGGATCAGTCTCAATAATGGCTGAGGAAGATGACGATCGTGAGCTGGTGCTGGGCTACTTCGGCTCGGGAGAGTTCGTCGGTGAGATGGGGCTGTTCGTCGAATCGGACCGGCGCGAGGTGATCCTGCGCACCCGCACCCCGTGCGAACTGGCCGAGATCAGCTACGAGCGCCTCCATCAGCTGTTCCTGGGCCCGCTCTCGGCCGATGCGCCGCGCCTGCTCTACTCGATCGGCCAGCAGCTCTCCAAGCGCCTGCTCGATACCAGCAGGAAGGCCAGCCGCCTGGCGTTCCTGGATGTGACCGACCGCATCGTGCGGACCCTGCACGATCTGTCCCGCGAGCCGGAGGCGATGAGCCACCCGCAGGGCACCCAGCTGCGCGTCTCGCGCCAGGAACTGGCCCGTCTGGTCGGCTGCTCGCGTGAAATGGCCGGCCGCGTGCTGAAGAAGCTGCAGACCGACGGGCAACTGCATGCCCGCGGCAAGACCGTGGTCCTGTACGGCACCCGCTGACCCCGCGCGGTAGAGCCGACCGTTGGTCGGCTATCCGGCTGGCTATCCGGCCAGCTATCCGGTCAGCTATCCGGCCAGCTATCCATTCGGCTATCCGGCACGCGATTGGACACGCCACCCGGCCTCCCCCGGGCCCTGACTACCCCGGGTCGCCGGCCAGCGGTCGGCACTACCTGCCCATTTGCCGCTAGGCTGTTCGCATGGAACTTGGCAGTGAATTCTATTGGTTCATCCTGATCGGCCTCGGCGCACAGCTGGTCGACGGCGCGCTGGGCATGGCGTTCGGGCTGGTGTCTTCCTCGGTCCTGCTCAGCATGGGCCTGCCGCCCGCCGCGGTCAGCGCCAGCATCCATACCGCGGAGGTGTTCACCACCGGGGCGTCCGGGGTCTCGCACCTGGTCGCGGGTAATGTGGACCGTCGGCTGTTCCTGCGCCTGGCCCTGCCTGGCGCCGTCGGTGGGGTGGTCGGCGCCTACGTGCTGACCCAGCTGCCCGGCGACGTGATCCGCCCCTTCATCTATATGTATCTGCTGGTGCTGGCGATCTTCATCCTGCTGCGCGCGGCCGGCCGGATGCTGCCGGCCCAGGAAGTGAAGCGCGTCCCGCTGCTGGGCTTCGTGGCCGGCCTGCTGGATGCCAGTGGCGGTGGTGGCTGGGGCCCGGTGGCGACGTCCACCCTGCTCGCACGCGGTGGCAAGGCCCGCACCACCATCGGCACGGTCAATGCCGCCGAGTTCGTGGTGACCCTGGCGGTGTCGATCACCTTCCTGCTGACCATGGGCGTTCAGTACCTGAACATCGTGGCCGGCCTGTTGATCGGCGGCATGATGGCCGCGCCGGTGGCCGCGATTCTGGTCAAAAAGGTCAAGGAACGCTGGGTGCTGGTGGCCGTCGGCGTGCTGGTGCTGGGCATCAGCCTGTTCCAGATCGGCCATGCCATCGTGCAGTGGCGCGCAGGCTGAGCCGGACGCGACACCGTTTCAGGGATTTTCAGCGGTGAATCAGACCGGATCGCCGGCCCGATCCACGCAGCCCCAGTTGAGCACGGGGGTGCCCGGCGGCAGCACCTGGCGGAAATAGTCCACCCGGGACGCCTTCGGATTGACCACCACCGGCGCCGCCGCGGCCAGCAGCAGCGGCAGGTCGGCGCTGCTGTCGGAGTAGGCGACGTCGATCTCGCCGTAGCCGCGCTCGCGCAGCATCCGCATCTTTTCTTCGTTGTGGCAGTGGCGGGTGGCGATGACCGCGCCCAGGAACGGCCCGACCTCACTGCCGATCACCGGCACGCCCTGGTGCGCCACGAAGGCCAGGATCGCGCGGGCCAGTTCCGGCGGTGCACCGGTAGCGACCACGACGCGGTCGCCAGCGGCGCGGTGACGCGCGAACACCTCCAGCGCCACGGGCAGCAGGCGGCGGCGGATATCGGCTTCGTGCTTGAGGACGTAGCGATCGATCACCTTGTTGAACTCGCGCGCCCGGTGCAGGCCAAACGTGGCGATCCACACATAGCCGGAGATGCCGCGGCGGCGGGTGGGCAGGAATGCCACCAACGGGCCGAGCAGCGGCGTGGCAACCAGGGCCGCCAGCAGCCGCAGCGGGTTGCGCTTGATCAGCCAGGCGAACAGATGGCTGCCGGAATCGCCGTCATACAGGGTGTGATCGAAATCGAAGACCACCAGCGGGGCGTCGTCGCGCGGCGTTGGGTAGATCGCTGTCATGCGCTGAAGAATAGCTGACGCAGGCCCTCGCCGGGCTCTTCCACGCGCATGAAGGCCTCACCGACCAGGAACGCGTTGACCCCGGCCTGGCGCATCACGGTGACATCGGCCGTGCCGAGGATGCCGCTTTCGGTGACCAGCAGGCGGTCGCGCGGCACGGCCTGGCGCATGTCCAGCGTGGTCTGCAGCGACACCTCGAAGGTACGCAGGTTGCGGTTGTTGATGCCGATCAGCGGCACCGGCACCTGGATGGCGCGCTCGAGCTCGTCGATGTCGTGCACTTCCACCAGCACGTCCATGCCCAGCTGCATGGCCAGGTCGGACAGCTCGGCCAGCTGGCGGTCGTCCAGGGCGGCCACGATCAGCAGGATGCAGTCCGCGCCGAGCACACGCGCTTCATACACCTGGTAGGCATCGATCACGAAGTCCTTGCGCAGCACCGGCAGCGTGCAGGCGTCGCGGGCCTGTTGCAGGTAGGCATCACGGCCCTGGAAGAAATCCACGTCGGTCAGCACCGACAGGCAGCTGGCCCCGCCGAATTCGTAGCTCACCGCGATATCAGCCGGATGGAAGTCCGGGCGGATAACGCCCTTGGAGGGGCTGGCCTTCTTGATTTCGGCGATCACGGCCGGGTTGCCGGCGATGATCGAGGCGCGCAGCGCATCCGCGAAGCCACGCACGGGCGGAGCCTGCTCCACGCGCGCGATCAGTGCGTCAAGCGGCACCTGGGCCCGGCGTGCGGCGACTTCTTCGGCCTTGCGGGCCAGGATGGTATCGAGGATGTCGCTCATGTCATTGGGGTCCTGGAGGCCGGCCATTATCGACCAGCCCCGCTGAATTCGGAAAACGCGGGCTCAGACGGCCCCGCGGATGCGGCGGGTGGCGGCGACGTACTGCTCCATCCGCGAGCGCGCACTGCCATCGGCCAGCACCGCACGGGCACGGGCCAGACCATCGGCGATGCTGTCGGCGACACCGGCCACGTACAGCGCGGCGCCGGCATTGAGCGCCACGATGTCGAGCGCCGGGCCGGGCTGGTTGTCGAGCACGCCACGCAGCATCGCGATGGATTCTTCCGGACCGCCGACCTTGAGGTTGCGGCTGGCCGACATCGCGATACCGAAATCTTCCGGATGGATCTCGTACTCGCGCACCTTGCCGTCGCGCAGTTCGCCCACCAGTGTCCCGGCGCCGAGCGAGATCTCATCCATGTTGTCGCGGCCCCACACCACCAGCGCGCGCTCGGCCCCGAGTTCGCGCAGCACGCGCGCCTGGATGCCGACCAGATCCGAATGGAACACGCCCATCAATACGTTGGTCGCACCGACCGGATTGGTCAGCGGGCCGAGGATGTTGAAGATCGTGCGCACGCCCATCTCGCGTCGCACCGGTGCGACGACCTTCATCGCCGGGTGGTGCATCGGCGCGAACATGAAGCCGATGCCGGTCTCGGTGATCGCGCGCGCGACCTCCTCCGGCTGCAGATCGATGATCGCGCCCAGCGCCTCGACTGCATCGGCACTGCCGGATTTGGAGGAGACACTGCGGTTGCCATGCTTGGCCACCTTGGCCCCGGCCGCAGACACCACGAACATCGCGCAGGTGGAAATGTTGAAGGTGTGCGAACCATCCCCACCGGTGCCGACGATATCCACCAGATGCGTCTTGTCCTCCACCGGTACCGCGAGGGCGAGCTCGCGCATCACGGTGGCGGCACCGGCGATCTCGCCGATGGTTTCCTTCTTGACCCGCAGGCCGGTCAGGATCGCGGCGGTCATCACCGGCGACACGTCACCGCGCATGATCTGCCGCATCAGGTCGACCATTTCGTCGAAGAAGATCTCGCGGTGCTCGATGGTGCGCTGCAGGGCTTCCTGGGGGGAGAAGGTCATGCGGGGTCCTTTGTGGTGCAGGTGCGGCGCGCTCAGCGCTGCAGGAAATTCTTCAGCAGGGCGTGGCCATGCTCGGTGAGGATCGACTCGGGGTGGAACTGCACGCCCTCGACCGGATGTTCGCGATGGCGCAGGCCCATGATCTCTTCGATCGAGCCGTCCTCGTTCTCGGTCCAGGCGGTCATTTCCAGGCAGGCCGGCAGCGTGGTCTTGTCGACCACCAGCGAGTGGTAGCGCGTGGCCTGGTAGCGGTCCGGCAGGCCGGCGAACACGCCCTTGCCTTCATGCCGGATCGGCGAGGTCTTGCCGTGCATGATGTTGGTGGCGCGGATGACGTCACCGCCATACACCTGGCCGATGCTCTGGTGGCCCAGGCACACGCCCAGGATCGGCGTGGTCGGGCCGAGCCGGCGGATCAGCTCCAGCGACACACCCGCTTCGTTGGGCGTGCACGGGCCGGGCGAGATCACGATGCGCTCGGGCGCGAGCGCGGCGATTTCATCGACGCTCAACGCGTCGTTGCGCACCACTTTGACCTCGGCGCCCAGCGTCTGCAGGTACTGCACGAGGTTGTAGGTGAAGCTGTCGTAGTTGTCGAGCATCAACAACATGGTCAGGGTCCGTCTTGAATGGGGAAGTGGCGTGCACGCAACCGTGCACGTGTCAGGCCGTTCGGCAGCAGTGCGTTACAGGCCCTTGGCCGCCTGCGCGACCGCACGGAACAGCGCGCGGCCCTTGTTCATCGTCTCGTCCCATTCCTTGCCGGGATCGGAGTCGTAGACGATGCCGGCGCCGGCCTGCACGTGCAGGCGACCGTCCTTGATCACCGCGGTGCGGATCGCGATCGCGGTATCGGCATCGCCATGCCAGCCGATGTAGCCGATGCTGCCGGCGTAGACGTTGCGCTTGATCGGCTCCAGCTCGCGGATCACTTCCAGCGCGCGGATCTTCGGCGCGCCGCTGACGGTGCCGGCCGGGAACGTCGCACGCAGCACGTCGGCATAGCTCAGGCCCGG
>DMZT01000263.1:388-8389 GCA_003484865.1 Stenotrophomonas sp. | reverse complement strand
CAGCCAGCCGACGTTGAGACGATCAGAAAGGCCGGGGAAACCCGGCCTTTTCTGTGGGTGCAACAAAAAAACGGCCGGGTTTCCCCGGCCGTTCCGATTCACGTCAACACCGCGACGCTTACTCCACTGCCAGCCCTTCCACCTTCTGCCAGCCACGCGGCAGCAGGTGGCCACGGGTCGCGCGGGTGCCCAGGTAGGTGTCCAGATCCTTGAACGACAGGTTCATGGTGCGCTGGCCGCTGCGCACCAGCAGCGTGTTGCCCGGCGCCACCGATACCACCGCGACCACGCGCTCGGTCGCGAGCTTGGCCTTGGGGATGTCGATGATCTTGTTGCCCTTGCCCTTGTCCAGTTCCGGCAGGTCGCTGGCCGCGATCGCCAGCAGGTTGCCCGAGCTGGTCACGGCCACGATGCGATCCGTCTCCGGATTGGCCACCACGGCCGGGGTCAGCACCTTGGAGCCGGAGGTCAGGTTGAGCATCGCCTTGCCGGCCTTGTTGCGGCCGGTGAGGTTCTCGAAGCGGGTCACGAAGCCATAGCCGTGCGTGGAGGCCAGCACGAAGCGCGTGTTGTTCTCGCCACTGGCCAGGGTCATGAAGGCGCTGCCCGGCGCCGGCGAGAAGCGACCGGTCAGCGGTTCGCCGTTGCCGCGGGCCGAGGGCAGGGTGTGGATCAGGGTCGAATAGGCCCGACCCTCGCTGTCCAGGAACGCCACCTGCTGCGTGCTGCGTGCGCGCACCGAACCGAGCAGCGCATCGCCATCACGGTAGGACAGGGTGGACGGGTCCATGTCGTGGCCCTTGGCCGCACGGATCCAGCCCTTCTCCGAGAGCACCACCGTCATCGGCTCGCTCGGCACCAGCTCGGTTTCATCGATGGCCTGCGCCGCGCCACGCTGCACCAGCGGCGAACGACGGTCATCGCCGAACTTCTTGGCATCGGCCACCAGCTCATCGCGGATCAGCTTCTTCAGCTTGGCCTTGCTCTCCAGGATGCCGACGATCTTGTCGCGCTCCTTGGCCAGCTCGTCCTGCTCGCCGCGGATCTTCATCTCTTCCAGGCGGGCCAGCTGCTTCAGCTTGGTTTCCAGGATGTACTCGGCCTGTTCCTCGCTCAGCGCGAAGCGCGCGATCAGCGCCGGCTTGGCTTCGTCCTCGGTGCGGATGATGTGGATCACTTCATCCAGGTTGAGGAAGGCGATCAGCAAGCCATCCAACATATGCAGGCGGCGCTCGACCTTCTGCAGGCGATGGTTGAGGCGGCGGGTCACGGTGGTGCTGCGGAACTGCAGCCACTCGCTGAGCAGGGTCTTGAGGTTCTTGACCTGCGGGCGGCCGTCCAGGCCGATCACATTGAGATTGACCCGGTAGCTGCGCTCCAGATCGGTGGTGGCGAACAGGTGGCCCATCAGCTGCTCGGCGTCCACGCGGTTGGAGCGCGGTACCAGCACCACGCGCACCGGGTTGGCGTGGTCGGACTCATCGCGGATGTCCTCCAGCCACGGCAGCTTCTTGGCGCGCATCTGCGCGGCGATCTGCTCGATCACCTTCGACGGCGACACCTGGAACGGCAGCGCGTTGACCACGATGTTGCCGTTCTCCTTCAGGAAGGTGGAACGCGCCCGCACGCTGCCGTAGCCGGTCTCGTACATGGTCCGCAGATCGGCGATCGGGGTGATGATCTCGGCGAAGCTCGGATAGTCCGGGCCTTTCACGTGCTCGCACAGGTCGGTGACCGTCGCGTCGGGATCGTCGAGCAGGTGCAGCAGCGCGCTGACGATCTCGTTGAGGTTGTGCGGCGGCACGTCGGTGGCCATGCCCACGGCGATGCCAGTGGTGCCGTTGAGCAGCAGGTGCGGCAGGCGCGCCGGCATCCAGGTCGGCTCTTCCAGCGTACCGTCGAAGTTCGGGGTCCAGTCGGTGGTGCCCTGGTTGATCTCGCCCAGCAGCACTTCGGCGATCGGGGTCAGCTTGGACTCGGTGTAGCGCATCGCTGCGAACGACTTGGGATCATCGGTCGAGCCGAAGTTGCCCTGGCCTTCGATCAGCGGGTAGCGGTACGAGAACGGCTGGGCCATCAGCACCAGCGCTTCGTAGCAGGCGCTGTCGCCATGCGGGTGGTACTTGCCGATCACGTCACCGACGGTACGCGCGGACTTCTTCGGCTTGGAGGACGCGTTCAGACCCAGCTCGCTCATCGCATAGATGATGCGGCGCTGCACCGGCTTGAGGCCGTCGCCGAGGAACGGCAGTGCGCGGTCGAGCACCACGTACATCGAATAGTCCAGGTACGCCCGTTCGGCGTACTCGCGCAGGGGCAGCTGTTCAAAGCCGTGGAACGCGGGGCGGGCAAGATCGGTCATGCGGGATTGTTACCTGTGGCAAGGGACGGCGACGGCTGTCGCCCTCGCAGGCGGATGATTATCCGGATGCGGCCGGGGATGCCAAGCCGCGTGATGGGTTCAGGGGGTGTCCGCTGCGCGCCAGATAGCGCCCGGGCGGGCTGCCGAAGTGGCGGCGGAACACGGTGACGAAGGCGCTGGGGCTGCTGAACCCCAGTTCGTGCGCGATATCGGACACGCTCTGGCCATCGGACAGCCGGCGCAGCCCCTCGGCCAGCCGGGCCTGCTGGCGCCATTGCGCAAAGCTGAGCGTGGTTTCATCGCGGAAGTGCCGGGTCAGTGTACGCGGCGACAGCCCGGCCCACCGGGCCCATTGCTCCAGGCTGCGGCCGTCGGCCGGGTCGGCGATCAGCTGCGAGGCGATCCGCAGCAGGCGCCGGTCCTGCGGCATCGGCAGGTGCATGCGCTGGCGCGGCGCATTGCGGATCTCGTCCAACAGGACCTCGATCATGTGCTGCTGGCGCAGGCTCGGCTCGGCCGCGGGCACCCACGCGGTGACGCGCAGCGAAAGCGCCTGCAGGAGATCGGAAATGGCCAGCACGCAGGGTTCGTCGGGCAGGTCACAGGCCATCGGTGCGCTCACGATCACGCCCCAGCCACGCAGCGGCCCGCAGATATCCACCGTATGCGGCTCGCCCGGCGGCATCCAGCCGGCACAGCCCGGTGGCAGCGACCAGGTGCCGTGGCGGGTGCGGGTGGTCAGCAGCCCGGCCTCCACGCAGATCAGCTGGGCGCGCCGGTGCTGGTGCCAGTCGATCTCACGTTCCAGCCCCTTGGGGCTCTCGATGCGGAAGCCGAGCACGCCCAGCCCGTCGTCCCGTTCGAACCAGTTCAGGACCTGGTTGCGGATCATCTGGGTGGCGTCGGTCTCCAGCGCTGGCCTGAAAGTGTTATCCATTGTCCAAATTGTAATACCCGGCCAGTGGCGGGCGCCATTAAGGTAGCGACCTCCCCATTGTCCTGATTGCTGCAACACAGCATTTGGTTCCAGATTGAATATTTCTATTGAGAAATATATTTTTTGGAAGAGAATGCTCACCCATGATCTGCCCTGATGCCCATCCCCCCAGCTTCGGACTCCTGCTGCGCCAAGTGCGCGATGGCCTGGTCCGTCAGCTAGACACGTCGATGGCCGAGGAAAACCTCGGTATTGGCTTCACCCACTATCTCGGTCTGAAGGTACTCGCGGCGCGTGCCCCGTGCACCGCCAACGAGTTGGCCCAGGCCCTGGACCAGGTGCCCAGCGCGGTCACCCGCCTGCTGGACAAGCTGGAAGCCTTGGACTGCGTGCGGCGCGAGCCGCACGCCCAGGACCGACGGGCGCTGCAGATCGTGCTGACCGAGCCGGGCCGCCAGTTGTGGGCCCGCCTCAAACAGCGGGGCGACCAGACCATCGACGACGCCATGCGTGATCTGTCTCCGGACGAACGCGCGCAGCTGCTTTCCCTCATGACCCGTGTACGCGACTCACTGGTAACGCCATGACTTCCATGTTTGAACGTTCTTATTCACTGCGCCCACTGCGGCCGGTGCTGGTCTCCGCGCTGGCGCTTGCGCTGGCCGCGTGTGCCAGCAGCCGCGGCCTGGAGCCGCAGGGCCGTCTGCTGGATGCCGACAGCCTGCAGACCCAGCGCACCCTGGCCGGCAACGGCCTGAGCCAGCCCGGCTGGCCAGCCACGGACTGGTGGCGCGCGCTGGGCGATCCGCAGCTGGACGCGCTGATCGCCGAAGGCCTGCAGCGCAATCCGGGGCTGGACGCGGCCGATGCACGCCTGCGCCAGGCGCGTGCCCAGATCGGCACCGCCCGCGCCGACCGCCTGCCCAGCGTGTCCGCCTCCGGTGGCTACACTGGCGTGCGCCTGCCCGAATCGATGGTCGGCGACGAACTCGGCGGCAGCTACGCCGGCAGCGGCCAGGCCTACCTGAGCTTCAGCTACGGCATCGACCTGTGGGGTGGCAAGCGCGCCGCCTGGGAAGCGGCCGTGGACAGCGGTCATGCCGCCGAAGTGGACGCCCAGGCCGCACGCCTGAATCTCTCGGCCGCCATCGCCGAGGCGTATGCACAGCTCGGTTACGCATGGACGCTGCATGACGTGGCCAGCGAAGAACTGGCGCGCTCGCAGAAGACCCTGGACCTGACCCGTCAGCGGCGCGCCGCTGGCATCGACAATGACCTGCAGACCCGCCAGGCCGAAGCCCGTATTCCGGCCGCGCAGCAGCAACAGCAGGCCGCGCAGCAGCAGATCGACGAAGCCCGCACCGCGCTCGCCGCGCTGGTCGGGCAGGGCCCCGACCGGGGCCTGCAGATCGTGCGCCCGCAGGTGTTGAACCCGCTGGCCCTGCAGCTGCCCGGCGTGCTGCCGAGCGAACTGCTCGGCCGTCGCCCGGACATCGTCGCCGCGCGCTGGCGCGTGGAAGCAGCCAACCGCGAGATCCACGCGGCCAAGGCCGCGTTCTATCCCAGCCTCAACCTGACCGCCCTGGGTGGCGTGGTTTCCAGTGAAGTGGACCAGCTGCTCAAGAGTGGCTCGACGTTCGCCTTCCTCGGCCCGGCACTGAGCCTGCCGATCTTCGACGGTGGCCGCCTGCGCGCCAACCTGGGCAAGACCGACGCGCAATACGACCTGGCCGTGGCTGACTACAACCAGTCCGTGCTCAACGCGCTGCGCGATGTTGCCGACCAGGTCAATGCGGTGCGCTCACTGGCCGACCAGGCCAGTGCCCAGGCCCAGGCCGTCAGCACCGCACGTGCCGCCCATGATCTGGCCGAACAGCGCTACCGCGCCGGCATCGGCAGCTACCTGGATGTGCTCAGCGTCGAAGAGCAGTTGCTGGTCTCCCAGCAGCGGCTGGCCGAACTGCAGTCGCGTCAGATCCTTGTTTCGGTCCGCCTGAGCCAGGCGTTGGGCGGTGGCTTCACCCCGACCAGCGATGCCGCCACGGTCGCCGCCACCCCCGAATCCTCGCATTCCTGAGAGTCATCCCCATGAGTCAGACCTCCGCTCCCGCTGCCGAGAAGGCAGCTCCCTCCCGTC
Source organism: Stenotrophomonas sp. (assembly GCA_003484865.1). GTDB lineage: Bacteria > Pseudomonadota > Gammaproteobacteria > Xanthomonadales > Xanthomonadaceae > Stenotrophomonas. Next base: position 2,953 of record DMZT01000263.1, on the reverse strand, counting down.
GTGGCAAGCTGCTGCGCGGCCTGCTGGTCATCGTGGTGCTGCTGCTGGCCGCGCTGGCCCTGTGGTACTTCATGTTCGGCCGCTGGTTCGAAGAAACCGACGATGCCTACGTGCAGGGCAACCAGGTCCAGATCACCCCGCTGATCAGCGGCACCGTGGTCGGGATCAACGCCGATGACGGCATGCGCGTCGAGCGCGGCCAGCTGCTGGTCCAGCTGGACCCGGCCGACACCGAAGTGGCCCTGCAGCAGGCCGAAGCCAACCTCGCCAAGACGGTTCGCCAGGTGCGCGGTCTGTACCGCAGCGTGGAAGGGGCCCAGGCTGAATTGAACGCGCGCCAGGTCACCCTCAAGCGCGTGCGCGAGGACTTCAACCGTCGTAAGGACCTGGCCAGCAGCGGCGCGATCTCCAATGAAGAACTGGCGCACGCCCGCACCGAGCTGGCGGCTGCCGAAGCCGCCGTGGCCGGTTCGCGCGAGACCTTCGAGCAGAGCAACGCGCTGGTCGATGACACCGTGATCGCCACCCAGCCCGACGTGCAGGCCGCTGCCGCGCAGCTGCGCCAGGCCTACCTCAACAATGCCCGCGCCGGCATCGTCGCGCCGGTCACCGGTTACGTGGCGCGTCGTTCGGTGCAGGTCGGCCAGCGCGTGCAGCCGGGCAATGCCCTGATGGCCGTGGTGCCGACCGAGCAGATGTGGGTGGAAGCCAACTTCAAGGAAACCCAGCTGCGCCACATGCGCCTGGGCCAGGAAGTGGAGCTGCGTTCGGACCTGTACGGCGGCGATGTGACCTACAAGGGCCGCATCGACAGCCTCGGCCTGGGCACCGGTTCGGCGTTCTCGCTGCTGCCGGCGCAGAACGCCAGCGGCAACTGGATCAAGATCGTGCAGCGCGTGCCGGTGCGCATCGCCATCGATGCCAAGCAGCTGGCCGAGCATCCGCTGCGCATCGGTCTGTCGATCAAGGCCGAAGTGAGCCTGCGTGACCAGAAGGGCACCGTGCTGCCGACCGACATCGCCAAGGGCCAGGTGTTCGATACCGACGTCTACGCCAAGCAGCTGCACAGCGCTGACGATGTGATCCACCAGATCATCCAGCGCAACCTGCCGCAGCAGGGCAAGGCGAGCTGAGGCCACCATGTCCGCACAAGCTCCCGCCGCACCGGGCGCCCCCGCGGCCCCCGGCACGGCCTTCCGGCCGGCCAACGTCGCCCTGTGCACCGCAGGCCTGGCGATGGCCTCGTTCATGCAGGTCCTGGACACCACCATCGCCAACGTCTCGTTGCCGACCATCGCCGGCAATCTCGGCGCCAGTTCGCAGCAGGCCACCTGGGTCATCACCTCGTTCGCGGTCAGCACCGCCATCGCGCTGCCGCTGACCGGCTACCTCAGCCGGCGCTTCGGCGAGACCAAGCTGTTCGTGTGGGCCACGCTGGCCTTTACGCTGGCTTCGCTGCTGTGCGGCCTGGCCCAGAGCATGGGCATGCTGGTCGTCTCACGTGCCATCCAGGGCTTCGTCGCCGGCCCGATGTACCCCATCACGCAGAGCCTGCTGGTCTCGCTCTATCCGCGCGAGAAGCGCGGGCAGGCGCTGGCGTTGCTGGCCATGATCACCGTGGTCGCGCCGATCGCCGGCCCGATCCTCGGTGGCTGGATCACCGACAACTACAGTTGGGAATGGATCTTCCTGATCAACGTGCCACTCGGCATCTTCGCGGCGCTGGTGGTGGGCAACCAGCTCAAGGGGCGCCCCGAACACGTCGAAAAGCCGAAGATGGATTACGTCGGCCTGATCACCCTGGTGATCGGCGTGGGCGCGCTGCAGCTGGTGCTCGATCTGGGCAACGACGAAGACTGGTTCAGTTCGACCAAGATCGTCGTGCTGGCCTGTGTGTCGGTGGTGGCGCTGGCGGTGTTCCTGATCTGGGAACTGACCGACAAGGATCCCATCGTCGATCTGCGCCTGTTCCGGCACCGCAACTTCCGCGCCGGGACGCTGGCGATGGTGGTGGCCTACGCGGCCTTCTTCAGCGTGGCGCTGCTGATTCCGCAATGGCTGCAGCGTGACATGGGCTACACCGCGATCTGGGCCGGCCTGGCGACCGCGCCGATCGGCGTGTTGCCGGTGATCATGACGCCGTTCGTGGGCAAGTACGCCTCGCGGTTCGACATGCGCATGCTGGCCACGATCGCCTTCATCTTCCTGTCCTTCACCAGCTTCCTGCGCTCGGGCTTCAACCTGCAGGTGGACTTCGGCCACGTGGCCGGCATCCAGCTGATCATGGGCATCGGCGTGGCGTTGTTCTTCATGCCGGTGCTGCAGATCCTGCTGTCGGATCTGGACGGTCGCGAGATCGCCGCCGGTTCCGGCCTGGCCACCTTCCTGCGCACGCTGGGCGGCAGCTTCGCCGCCTCGCTGACGACATGGCTGTGGGCACGCCGTACCCAGGAGCACCATGCGCATCTGACCGAGCACATCTCCGGTTACACCCCGGGCATGCAGGACCAGGTGACCGCGATGGGGCAGGGCGACCTGCAGCATGGCGCGGCGGCGCTCAACAAC
>DMZT01000263.1:0-243 GCA_003484865.1 Stenotrophomonas sp. | reverse complement strand
CGCGGCGGCGCTCAACAACATGATCAACCACCAGGCCTCGCAGATGGGTTTCAACGACATCTTCTTCCTGCTGGGCTGGATCTTCCTGGCCATCATCGCCTTCCTGTGGCTGGCCAAGCCGCCGTTCGGTGCAGGGGCGGGTGCTGCCTCGGCCGGTGGGCACTGAGCACGTGATACGTTGAAACGAAAAAATCCCGCTGAAAGGCGGGGTTTTTTTTGTTACCGGACGGTAGAAACGAAAAA
>DMZT01000478.1 GCA_003484865.1 Stenotrophomonas sp. | reverse complement strand
CCCCCAATGGTGCGCGCATGCATCGGCTGTCCGCCGACCGCTGGATGCGCGCGCAGGGCCCCACTACGCCGCAGCAGTGGTACGACGATGCAGGACGCCTGCTGCGTGAGGACCGCGGCTACACCGAGTATCACGAACGGTTCGTGCTGCGGCAGGCCCCACCCGGTGATCCTGTGTGGGAGGCGTTCATCCAGACGGATGGTGAGGCGGTCGGTGGCCGGGGTGTGGTGGATGCGCTGGGGCAGGTGCGCCTGCCGGCACTGAAGGATGGCGAATGGCTGCCGTTGGCGGTACCCGATCGCGTGCTGTGGAACGCGCGCAGTGGTCCGCTGCGCTTCCATGACCTGCAGGGGCGCCCGGTCATGGAACTGGACGAGCGACAGGTCCAGTGGGTGGCCGGGCCCTTCGCCGGCCGCCACGTGTATGTTGCGTGCAGTGTCCAGGTGCCTGAGCACTGCGAGGTGCGGGATGAAAACGGCACGACGGTGTTTTCCGATGACATCGACGCGCTGTTGCCGGTTAGCGACGGTGGCTGGTGGCTGCGTCAGGGCGAGCTGTGGCGGCGGGTGGATGCACAGGGCAGGACGACGGACATCGCCCGCTATCGGCAGGATGGCCTGTATCCCCGCTACCGACAGTACGGCGGTACCGCAGGCCGGCGCGACTGGCCCGAGCAGGTCTATCGGCACGCTACCGGCAGCGCCGACGACACGCCTGAGCCCGGCTGGCTGATGGCCGACGGACACTTTGCCGCGCAGCGTGGCACCGTCCGCCTGGACTACTGCGGTGGCCGCTGGCAGGTGCTGGACAAGGAGGGCGCCCACCCGCCCACCGCCGCCCCGGCCGCGCTGGCAGCGGTGCTCGACGAACCCGATGCCGAACAGCGGCAGGCACCGCCGTGGCGCGTGCGCCATCCCACCCAGACCGAGACCGCAGCGGTGCTGGACTGCCATGGCGAGGTCGTGTTCGCGCCTTCAGACGTGACCCGGTTCGACGCCGTCGGCACTGGATTGCTCGGCAGGTTTGGCAGCGAATCTTCACCGCGCCTGTGGTGGGATGGACGCACGGCCTACACGGTGCCTGCCGACATGGCCATCGACGAAAACCACGTCACCCCGCCGTTGCTGCTGCTCCGGGAGCAGGCCGCCGGCGTCAAGCACCTGTACAACCTCGAGCGTGGCCGTATCGTGGGTCGTCCCGTCGACGATGTGGTGCGCATGGACGGTAGCCGGGTGGTATTCCGCCGGGACGGAAAGCTGGGCATGATGCTGGCCGATGGCAGCGAACCGGCGCCGCCGGAGAGCTTCGATATCCTGCCCTGGGGCGCGGACCGCACCTGGACGCGCCGCTATCTGGACGGGGGCGATGAGGAACTGGTCCTGCTGGATGCCAACCATCAGGTGCTGCTGCGACGACGCCTGCTGTTCAGCGGCGTGGAACTGCAGTCCACCTGGCAAGGGGGCGTGGAGAGTCAGCCGCTGACGCTGTTGAATCTCGGCACCATGCGCTTTGCCGAGGGTGAGTACTTCGTCCAGCAATGGCTGGATCGCGACGGACAGGTGCTGCTCAGTGACATCAGCTGTCCGGCACCCGGCAATGGCCCGCCCTCGAAGGGGAAGGGCATCCTGCTCGGGCGCGGGTGGCGGGTGGACAGTGTGCCCACGCGCCCCTGCACGCTGCCCCGGGCGCTGCTGCCGGTGCTTGCCGGCGGCGATGTGACCGATGCGATGCGCGACCCGTAACCGCGCGCGGATCAGCCTGAAACGCTGGGGTAGTCGGTATAGCCGTGCGCACCGCCGCCGTACAGCGTGTCCTGGTCCAGGTCGGACAGCGCTACGCCGAGACGGAAGCGTTCGACCAGATCCGGGTTGGCGATGAAGGGGCGGCCGAACGCGATCATGTCGGCATAGCCCGACGCCACGGCCGCTTCCGCGCGTGCCTGGTCATAGCCGTTGTTGGCGATCCAGGCCCCCTTGAACTTGGCGCGCAGGGCGGCGTAGTCGAAGGCGATGTTGTCACGCGGGCCACCGGTCGCCCCTTCGATCACATGGATGAAGGCCAGCGGGCCGATGGCATCCAGGCGTTCGACGGCGCGTTCGAACAGCGGCTGCGGGTTGGAATCGGCAGCGTCGTTGGCCGGTGTCACCGGCGACAGGCGCACACCGGTGCGGTCGGCGCCGATTTCCGAGACGATCGCGCGGACCACTTCCTCCAGCAGACGGGTGCGGTTCTCGATGCTGCCACCGTAGTCGTCGGTGCGCTGGTTACTGCCATCGCGCAGGAACTGATCGATCAGGTAGCCGTTGGCGGCATGCACTTCCACGCCATCGAAGCCGGCGGTGATCGCGTTGCGCGCGGCCTGGCGGAAGTCCTGGATCAGGCCGGGAATCTCATCCAGGCGCAGGGCGCGGGGCTCGGAGACATCTTCAAAGCCCTCGGCGGTGAAGGTCTTGGCATTGGCGCGCAGTGCACTCGGTGCCACCGGGACTTCGCCCTCCGGCAGAAGGCTGGTATGCGAGATACGGCCGACATGCCACAACTGCAGCACGATCTTTCCGCCGCGCGCGTGGACGGCATCGGTAACTTTTTTCCAGGCGTCGATCTGGGCCTGGCTGTAGATGCCGGGCGTGTCGAGATAGCCCTGGCCCATCGGGCTGATCTGGGTGGCCTCGGCGATGATCAGGCCGGCGCTGGCGCGCTGCTCGTAGTACTGGATGGCGAGCGGATTGGGGATGCGGTCGTGGATCGCGCGGTTGCGTGTCAGCGGTGCCATCGCGACGCGGTTGGCGACGTCGATGGCCCCCAGACGGGTGGGGGAGAACAACTGGCCGTCATTGGAGTCTGTCATGGGTTTACCTTGGGGGAGGGCGACCGCCATCGGCCGCTGAAAGAAGGGAGGCAGGCGTACGACCCCGAGCATAGGCGCAGGTGCGTTGCAGCGATGGGAAGGATTGTTGCGGAGCACGCTGTGCACGTTCTGTAACGTTTTCGCGGCGTATGGTCGAGGCATGGGCAGGCACTGCCCGCAGCCTTATTCCAACCCGAGGAACAACGCGATGATTGATTATCAACTCAAGGGAAAGGTCGCCATTGTCACCGGCGGCGTCTCCGGCATCGGCCTGGCCGTGGCCGAACTGCTGGCCGATTCCGGCGCGGCGGTGGCGGTGTGGGACCTCAAGGCCGATGCCGTGGAGAAGACTGCCGAGGCGCTGCGCAGGAAAGGCGTGAAGTCGATCGGCATCGCCTTGAACGTCACCGACGAGAGCGCCGTTGAAGCGGCCGTGAAGCAGACCGTCGAGGAACTCGGCGGGCTGGATATCGCAGTGAACAACGCGGGTATCGGCGGGCCGTCGGCGGCCAGCGGCGACTACCCGGTGGACGGCTGGAAGAACGTCATCGACGTCAATCTTAACAGCGTGTTCCTGTGCCAGCGGGCGCAGATCCAGGCGATGCGCAGCGCGGGCAACGGCGGCAGCATCATCAACATGGCCTCGATTCTGGGCCAGGTGGGGTTCGGCAACTCCTCCGCCTACGCGGCTGCCAAGCACGGTGTGGTCGGGCTGACCCAGACGGCCGCGTGGGAACACGCCGCAGACAAGATCCGCATCAACGCCGTGGGCCCCGGTTTCATCGCCACGCCGTTGCTCGACAAGATGGACCCGAAGGTGAAGCAGGCGCTGGAGAGCAAGCACGCGCTCGGCCGGCTCGGCACGCCGGAGGAAGTCGCTGGGCTGGTGGCCTGGCTGGCCAGTGCGGACGCCAGCTTTGCGACCGGCACGTACTACGCCATCGATGGCGGGTACCTGGCGCAGTAAGCCCCGCGACGGCAGGCTCACCGGGGCCTGCCGTTGGCTTCACGGTCCTCAGACGCCCTTGTCTGCGACGCTCCGTCCATTGCCGGATGAGAGGTGCAGATGGGACTGGAACAAGATCTATCAATCCTGCTGCGGATCGCCGTGGCAATGCTGCTCGGCGCCACGCTTGGGATCGAGCGGGAGATGGGCAAGCATGCGGCCGGGCTGCGCACGCACATGCTGATCGCCGGTGCTGCCGCCCTCATTGTCGGGCTGGGTGACAGCATTGCCGAGCACTTCCAGGAAGAGCGCTACCGCGACCTGCTGCAGGTCGATCCGGTCCGTCTCATCGAAGCCGTGGTGGCCTGCGTCGGCTTTGTCGCCGCCGGTACGATCCTGCGCGGTTCGCGCGACGATCAGGTCAGCGGCCTGACCACCGCCAGCTCACTGATCATGGCCGCCGCGATCGGTATCGCGGTCGGCATCGGTGAGTACGTGATCGCTATCGGGGTGAGTGTGTTGTGCCTGATCGTGCTGGTGGTGTTCAGCCGTATCGCTAAAAAACTGGAGTCGTCATGAGCAGTGAACGTCCCTTCGAGATCCAGCGCATCGACCATGTGGTGCTGCGCGTGCAGGATCTCCCACGCGCGGTGCGCTTTTACTGCGACGTCCTGGGCTGCACGGTCGCCCGCGAGCGGCCCTCGTTGGGCATGGTGCATCTGCATGCCGGCGAATCGCTGATCGATCTGATCAGTGTCGACGGCCCGCTGGGGCGCGAAGGTGGCGCAGCACCTGGGCGGGAAGGGCGCAATGTCGAGCATGTCTGCCTGCGCGTGGAGCCGTTCGACGCCGAACAGGTGCGCGCGCATCTGCAGGGGCTGAACGTGGTCCTGAGTGGACCGGCCGAGCGCAACTACGGCGCGGAGGGTGACGGTCTGTCGCTGCGCCTGCGCGATCCGGATGGCAACTCGGTCGAGCTCAAAGGCCGCTCGAACGACTGCGGCTGCTAAGTGGTACTACCAATAGGCGGGCCTAGACCTATGGTCTAATAGGCTCGCCCTGCGTTTGGCGTTTCAATGCGGGCAGTTTCAACGACTGACATGTATGTTGGTACTACCAATTGTCGTCGTTGAGCGTTCTTGGTTCGCGCGGTGCTGACCGCGCGGACCCCTGTCCGTCTTGATGAGATCCGCCGATGCAGGCCTGGCAACAACTGTATGACCCCGCTGGCAACCTCTGGCTGTCGAGCCTGATCGCGCTGCTGCCGATCGCCTTCTTCTTCGTCGCGCTGGCCGTACTGCGCATGAAGGGGTGGCTGGCCGGCACGATCACCGTGGCGATCGCGTTGGCGGTCGCCCTGCTGTTCTACCGGATGCCGCTGTCGCAGGCATTCGCGGCGGCCGGGTATGGCTTCGTCTATGGCCTGTGGCCGATTGCCTGGATCATTCTGGGCGCGGTGTTCCTGTACAAGGTCTCGGTCAAGACCGGCCAGTTCGACATCATCCGCGCCTCGATCCTCTCGGTCACCGAAGACCAGCGCCTGCAGATGCTGATGGTCGGCTTCGCGTTCGGCGCGTTCCTGGAAGGGGCGGCCGGCTTCGGTGCGCCGGTGGCGATCACCGCCGCGCTGCTGGTCGGGTTGGGCTTCAAGCCGCTGTATGCGGCCGGCCTGTGCCTGATCGTCAACACCGCGCCGGTGGCGTTCGGCGCGATGGGCATTCCGATCATCGTGGCCGGGCAGGTGACCGGACTGGACGCCTTCGAGATCGGCCAGATGGCCGGGCGCCAGCTGCCGTTCCTGACCCTCATCGTGCTGTTCTGGATCATGGCGATCATGGATGGCTGGCGCGGTGTCAAGGAAACCTGGCCGGCGGTGCTGGTGGCCGGCGGTTCGTTCGCAATCGCCCAGTACCTGACCTCCAACTTCATCGGCCCCGAGCTGCCGGACATCACCGCCTCGCTGACCTCGCTGGTGTGCCTGACCCTGTTCCTGCGCAGGTGGAAGCCGGTGCGGATCTTCCGCTTCGATACCCAAACCAGCGCCGAAGCCGCGGCCCAGGCCCTGGAAGCGCCGCGGCATTCCACCGGCCAGATCGTCAAGGCGTGGTCGCCGTTCCTGATCCTGACCGCCATGGTCACGATCTGGAGCATCCCGCCATTCAAAGCGCTGTTCGCCGCCGGTGGCGCGCTGGAGCAGTGGGTGCTGAAGATTCCGGTGCCGTCGCTGGATCAGCTGGTACAGAAGATGCCGCCGATCGTGCCGGTGCCGACCGGGTACGAGGCGATCTACAGGTTCGATGCGGTTTCGGCGACCGGCACGGCGATCATGCTGGGCGCGGTCATCGCGATCGTGCTGCTGAAGATGCGCCCGGCCGCGGCGCTGCGCACCTTCGCTGAAACCGCCAATGAACTCAAGGTCCCGATCTACTCCATCGGCATGGTGCTGGCGTTCGCCTTCATCGCCAACTACTCCGGGCTGTCGGCGACGCTGGCACTGGCCCTGGCGCACACCGGCAAGGCGTTCACCTTCTTCTCGCCGTTCCTGGGCTGGCTGGGCGTGTTCCTGACCGGGTCGGACACCTCGTCCAATGCGCTGTTCTCGGCGCTGCAGGCGACCACGGCCCAGCAGATCGGCGTGTCCGAAGTGCTGCTGGTCGCGGCCAACACCACCGGCGGGGTCACCGGCAAGATGATCTCGCCGCAGTCGATCGCGATTGCCTGCGCGGCGGTCGGCCTGGCCGGCAGGGAATCGGACCTGTTCCGCTTCACGGTCAAGCACAGCCTGATCTTCACCGTGATGGTCGGCATCCTCACCACGGTGCAGGCCTACTGGCTGACCTGGATGATTCCCTGAGCCCATGCGCGGCAGTCCGGCTACTGGCATCGACCCCATCGCCCGCCACGCGGGCGACAATGGCGGCATGAAAAACGAACGCCTGTCCGACAAGGTGGCCGCGCAGCTGCGTGGCCTGATCCGTGAGCAGAACCTGCAGCCGGGCGACCGGTTGCCGGCCGAGCGGCCACTGGCGGTGCAGCTGGGGGTCTCGCGCACCGCGCTGCGCGAAGCGATCGCGCAGCTGGCCAGCCAGGGCCTGCTGAGTGCACGGGTCGGCGGCGGTACCTACGTGAGCGAGCCGGCGGCCCGCGCCCGCCAGACCATCGATGAGCCGTTGATGCCGTACCTGCCGCTGTTCCAGGGTGACCCGGAATACCGCTTCGATGTGCTGGAGATCCGCCATGCACTGGAAGGGGCGACCGCCTGGCATGCGGCCTTGCGCGCCACCGACGAGGACCGCGCGAAGATCCGCCAGGCCTTCGACACCATGATGGCCGCGCACGGCAAGGACGACCCCGCCGGTGAGGCACGGGCCGATGCAGCCTTCCACCTGGCCATCGCCGAGGCCTCGCACAACCTGGTGCTGCTGCAGGTCATGCGCGGCCTGTTCGAACTGCTGCAGACCAACATCTCGCAGAGCCGCGAGAAGCTCTATACCTCGGCCCGCACCTTTGAGCCGCTGTCGGTCCAGCACCGCGAGATGATGGAGGGCGTGCTCTCCGGCGACCCCGAACGCGCGCGTGCCGCCGCGCACGCGCACCTGGAATTCGTGCACACGTCCCTGCGCACGCTCGACGACAACGAAGCCCGGCGCGCCCGCGCGTCGCGGCTTCCTTCTTCCCACGGTTGACCCATGATCATCTCCGCCTCCACCGATTACCGCGCAGCGGCGCAACGCCGCCTGCCGCCGTTCCTGTTCCACTACATCGATGGCGGCGCATATGCCGAGCACACCCTGAAACGCAATGTCGCGGATCTGTCGGACATCGCGCTGCGCCAGCGCATCCTGCGCAACATGTCCGATCTGAGCCTGGAAACGACGCTGTTCGGCGAACGCCTGGCGATGCCGGTGGCGTTGGCGCCGGTCGGGCTGACCGGCATGTACGCGCGCCGCGGTGAAGTGCAGGCGGCGCGGGCGGCGGCGAGCCGGGGGATTCCGTTCACGCTGTCCACCGTCTCGGTCTGCCCGATCGAGGAAGTGGCGCCAGCGATCGACCGGCCGATGTGGTTCCAGCTGTATGTGCTCAAGGACCGCGGCTTCATGCGCAATGCGCTGGAGCGGGCCAAGGCGGCCGGCGTGACCACGCTGGTGTTCACCGTGGACATGCCGACGCCGGGCGCACGTTACCGCGATGCGCATTCGGGCATGAGTGGCCCGAACGCGCCGGCGCGGCGCATGCTGCAGGCGATGACCCACCCGCGCTGGGCGTGGGACGTCGGCCTGTTCGGCCGCCCGCATGACCTGGGCAACATCTCCACCTACCGTGGCAGCCCGACCGGCTTGGCCGATTACATCGGCTGGCTGGGCAACAACTTCGATCCGTCCATTTCGTGGAAGGACCTGGAATGGATCCGCGAGTTCTGGACCGGCCCGATGGTGATCAAGGGCATCCTCGATCCGGACGATGCGCGCGATGCGGTGCGGTTCGGCGCCGACGGCATCGTGGTCTCCAACCACGGCGGTCGCCAGCTGGACGGGGTGCTGTCCACCGCGCGGGCGCTGCCAGCGATCGCCGATGCGGTCAAGGGAGAGCTGAAGATCCTGGCTGACTCCGGCATCCGCAACGGTCTGGACGTGGTCCGCATGATTGCCCTCGGCGCAGACAGCGTGCTGCTTGGCCGGGCGTTCGTGTATGCGCTCGCGGCGCAGGGCGAGGCCGGCGTGGCCAACCTGTTGGACCTGATGGCCAAGGAAATGCGCGTGGCGATGACGCTCACCGGCGCCAGGACCATCGCCGATATCAGTGCCGATTCGCTGGTGGACGCCACGCGTCGCCTCGCGGCGGCGCCATGAACGCCCCATCCCAGGGCACGGCAGCGCTGCTGGCGCAGCTGCGCGCGATCGTCGGCGATGCACACGTGCTGTGCGGCGACAAGCCGACCCGGCGCTTCCGCAAGGGCTACCGTTTCGGCGATGGCCCCGTGCTGGCGGTGGTCCGCCCGGGCACGCTGCTGGAACAGTGGCGCGCCCTGCAGGCCATCGTGGCGGCCAACGCGATCGTGATCATGCAGGCGGCCAACACCGGCCTCACCGGCGGTTCCACGCCGGATGGTGCCGACTATGACCGTCCGGTGGTCATCCTCAACACGCTGCGCCTGACCGGCGTGCAGCTGATCAACGCGGGCCGCCAGGTGGTCTGCCTGCCCGGGGCGACGTTGGACCGGCTGGAGAAGGAACTGGCGCCGCTGGGCCGCGAACCGCACTCGGTGATCGGCTCGTCGTGCATCGGTGCCTCGGTGCTGGGCGGGGTCTGCAACAACTCCGGCGGCTCGCTGGTGCGGCGCGGCCCGGCTTATACCGAGATGGCGTTGTTCGCCCAGGTCGATGCCCACGGCCAGCTGCAGCTGGTCAATCATCTCGGCATCGCGCTGGGCGACACCCCCGAGCAGATCCTGGAGCGGCTGCAGCGCGGCGACTACGTGCCGGCCGACGTGGACAACGGCAACGACCGCGCCGCCTCCGACCCGCGGTATGCCGAGCAGGTGCGCCAGGTCGATGCGGCCACGCCGGCCCGCTACAACGCCGATCCTTCCCGCCACTACGAGGCCTCCGGCTCGGCCGGCAAGCTGGCGGTGTTCGCGGTGCGGCTGGATACCTTCGCGCGCGAGCCGGCTGAGGTGTTCTACATCGGCAGCAACGCGATGGAGGATCTGACCGCGATCCGCCGCCATCTGCTGACCGCGTTCGAACGCCTGCCGATCTCCGGCGAGTACCTGCACCGCGAGGCGTATGACATCGGCGAGCGCTATGGCAAGGACACCTTCCTGCTCATCGATCGCTTCGGTACGGCCCGGGTGCCGGCCGCGTTCGCGCTGAAAAGCCGCGTCGATGGCTGGTTCGAAAGCCTGGGCCTGCGCGGGGTCACCGACCGGGTGATCCAGTGGGCGATGCGCTGCCTGCCACGTCATCTGCCCACGCGCATGGGCCAGTTCCGTGACCGCTACGAGCACCATCTGCTGCTCAAGGTCTCGGCGGAGGATGCCGCCGCAACCGGAACCTTCCTGCGCACTCACTTCGCTGATGGCGAGGGCGACTTCTTCCAGTGCACGGCCGAGGAGGGGCGCAAGGCGTTCCTGCATCGCTTCGCCGTGGCCGGCGCGGCCGTGCGTTATCGCGAAGTGCACCGCGGCGAGGTCGCAGACATCGTGGCCCTGGACGTGGCACTGCGACGCGACGACCGCCAGTGGGTGGAACACCTGCCGGCGGAACTCGACGCACGCCTGGCTGGCAAACTGTATTACGGGCACTTCCTGTGCCATGTGTTCCATCAGGACTACATCGTGCGCAAGGGCGAGGATCCGCTAGCCATCGAGCACGCGATGTGGACGCTGCTGGATGCACGCGGTGCCGGGTATCCAGCCGAACACAACGTCGGCCATCTATATCCGGCCAAGCCGCCGCTGGCGGCGTTCTATCAGCAGCTGGATCCGAGCAATACGTTCAATCCGGGCATCGGCCAGACCGCGAAGACGCGCGGATGGGGCAGCTGCGACTGCACCACCCACGGGTAGAGCCACCCCATGGGTGGCTGTGCC
>DMZT01000106.1 GCA_003484865.1 Stenotrophomonas sp. | reverse complement strand
CGGCCTACCGGCCGCGGCGGGCCCCGGCCTGCGCAGCGAGCGCCCGACGCCCAAACAACCCGCAGTTGCTCCCCAAAACAAAGCGCAAAAAAAACGCGGCCCCCGATATCCCGGAGGCCGCGCTTGGAGAGAGGTAGTGCGAAGGGCTTAGAAGACGAAGCTGACGCCTGCCACCGGACCCTTGAACTCCTGCTTCAGACCGATCGTGCCATCGCTGCCGCTCTGGTCCACGTCGAGCTTGAACCAGTCGTAGCCGGCGAACACGCCGAAGTTCTTGGTGAAGCGGTAATCGACGATCGCATTGGCGCGGCTCAGATCACCGTCGTAATCGTCGAAGTTGCCCCACTTGGTGTTCAGGTACTGGCCCTGGAACGTGATCATCCACTTCTCGGACGGGGTGAAGCTCAGGCGTGCACCGACCACCGGCGCCACACCGTCGGCCTTCTCGTCCAGGAACTCGCCCTGGTACAGGTCGCCGACATCGGCGTAGGCCTTGGTGCTGACCTTGGCGTACTCGGCACCCAGCTGCAGGCCGAGGTCGAACTTCTCGGTGTCCACCACCGAGTAGTCGTACACCAGGCTGGCGACCTGGTACTTCAGCTCACCCTTGATGAAGCTGCCGGCCGGCACAGTGGTATCGCCGAAGCTCACACCCTGGTCGAGGGTCTCGCGGCGATCCTTGTCGTACTTGAAGTAGTTGAACAGCAGTCGCTGGCGGTTGCTGATACGGAACATGCCGTCAATGCGCGGCTCCCATTCCTTGCCACCGAGGCCGAAATCTTCGGAGAAGCCAACGTCCTGACCCGCGATGTTGGTATTGCCACGGATCGTGTTGTCCGAATCGATCTGCATCGCACCCAGGCGCAGGGCGAAGCGGTCATCGCCTTCGGCGGCGTGGGACGGAGCGGCGTAGGAGAGTGCGGCCAGAGCGACTGGCACGGCAAGCAGGGAGAGCATCGGGCGCATCGGGGGTCCTTGCGGTGGTTCTAGTGATGTGCCGTCACATTGCCCACTGCGACGTCCACCATTCGTGAAGGTATGGTGGACGCAGTGTGTACCGTTCATGCATACCGGGGGGCCGCAGGTGCGCGCGGTGGCCGCTTTCGGGTGCAAGCACCGTTCAGGACGGGCCCCGATTGAACTGGCCCTGGATCCTTCCGCCCGCACCGCTAAAAGAGGGTGGCCCCGGAGAGGGCTTCGGGGCCACCCTGTACTGGCCTGCGCGTGGGACGCCGACGAGGATTCAACGGCAGGCTGATGACTCTGACCGGGGCGTGCGACCAAAGTTCAACATGTTGCACTGCCGCATCGGGCGCCCCTTTGCGCAGTGGGATTGGCCCGGAGGTGGAACAGGTCTCCACAAGCCCCCAACGGCGGGCTTACATCCGGGATGAACAGGCAGCGGTTGTCTCTCAAATTGTCCCATTGCTATAATTTGGCGGCTCGACGAGGCGCTGGCTTGCGGCCTCGGCCTTTCCTACTCACAACCATGCAGGACATTCACGTGCTGAACTCCGTTGACGCGGGTCGGCGACTGATGCTGCGCGCAGCGGTTTACCCGCTGGCTGCAGTGGCTGTCCTGGCTCTTGCCCTGCTGCTGTGGGGAGGCCCGAAGGCCGCTCTGGGGGCGCTGCTCTCCGGTGTGGCGGTTTCTGCAGCCGGCTGGGTCGCCGCGCGGATGGCGCTGGGCGGCGGGGTGCAGGCGGCAGGTTCGGCGATGACCCGCCTGATCCTGGCGGTGGTGGCAAAGTGGGTGCTCGTATTCGGCGTCCTGATGGTGGGGTTCCTGGTCTTCAAGCTGCCTGCACTGGCGCTGTTGGCCGGTATCGCCGTCGGGTTGATGTTCCAGGTCCTGGCTCTGGCCAGGCGCTGATCCAATTTATTTAACTCAAGGTTCCGGACACATGGCAGGCGAGGCGCTGACACCCACCTCCTACATCCAACATCACCTGCACAACCTGACGTTCCATATGCAGGAAGGTGGTTTCTGGGCGATTCACGTCGACACCATTGTGACTTCGGTCCTGATGGGTTTGTTGATGGTGTTTGGCTTCTGGATGGCAACCCGCAAGGCGACGGCCGGCGTCCCGGGCAAGTGGCAGGCGTTCGTCGAGATCTGCCTGGAGTTCGTTGACCGCCAGGCCAAGGACACCTACCACGGCACCAGCAAGCTGGTGACCCCGATCGCGATCACCCTGTTCTTCTGGATCCTCATGATGAATCTCATCAAGATGATCCCGGCCGATTTCATCGCCAAGCCGCTTGAGATGATGGGCGTGCCGTACTGGAAGCCGGTTCCCACCGCCGACGTCAATGCCACGTTGGGCATGTCGATCAGCGTGTTCTTCCTGATGCTGTTCTTCGCGCTGCGCTCCAAGGGCCTGGGTGGCTTCACCAAGGAATTCCTGACGGCGCCGTTCGGCAAGTGGATGCTCCCGTTCAACCTGATCCTCAACATCGTCGAGTGGCTGAGCAAGCCGATTTCGCTGGCGATGCGACTGTTCGGCAACATGTTCGGCGGTGAGATCGTCTTCCTGCTGATCTGGGTGCTGGGCGGTGCGGGTATCGCCGGTGCCATCGCAGGCGGTGCATTCGGTCTGGGCTGGATGCTGTTCCACCTGCTGGTGATTCCGCTGCAGGCGTTCATCTTCATGATGTTGTCCATCGTGTACCTGAGCCTGTCGGAAGACGCTCACTGAGTTTCGCTTCACCCTTCATCCGTTTGTTTCTAAACCCTTAGTTATCCAAAGTTCCAGGAGAAAACCATGTACTTCGCCGTCCTGACCAACCTCGCCCAAGTCCAGAGCTCCACCGTCCTCGCCGTCGGCATCATGATCGGCCTGGCCGCGCTGGGTGCCGGTCTCGGTCTGGCCATCATGTCCGGTAAGTTCCTGGAATCGGCCGCGCGTCAGCCGGAACTGATTCCGGTGCTGCAGGTCCGCATGTTCATCACCGCCGGCCTGATCGATGCCGCGTTCATCATCTCGGTCGCCGTCGGCCTGCTGCTGGCCTTCGCCAACCCGACCATCGGCGAGTTCGTTGCACGTCTGCCGGCCGTTGCGGGCTGATCCAGCGAAAGCGAAACGATCAGGCGCCTTGTGCGCCTGATCGCGGATGAAGGACGGCTGCGCCGCTTTGGGCGGCGCAACCACCCCATCACCCCAGATTGAGCGAACCCCATGGATATCGGTTTTACCCTCGTTGCCCAGGCACTGGCGTTTGCCGGACTGATCTGGATCATCGCGACCAAGATCTGGCCGCCGTTGATGAACGCCATCGAAGAGCGTCAGCAGAAGATCGCTGAAGGCCTTGCCGCTGCTGACCGCAGCCAGAAAGACCTGGCCCAGGCCCAGGAAAAGGTCAACGATGCACTGAAGGATGCGCGCACCAAGGCCAACGAGATCATCGATCAGGCCCATGCACGCGCCAACCAGATCGTTGATGCCGCCAAGAATGAAGCCATCGTCGAAGCCAACCGCCAGAAAGATCTGGCCTACGCCGAGATCGACGCTGCCGCCAACCGTGCCCGTGAAGATCTGCGCAAGCAGGTGTCCGCGCTGGCCGTAAGCGGTGCCGAAAAGCTGCTCAAGCGCGAAATCGACGCCAACGCCCACAAGGCGCTGCTCGACGAGCTGGCCTCGGAGATCTGATCGATGAGCCAGGCCCTCACGCTTGCACGCCCGTATGCCCGCGCCGCGTTCGCGACCGCGCGCGACGAAGGCACGTTCGCGCCGTGGTCGGACGCGCTTGCGTTCTCCGCCCACGTAGCTGCCGACCCGCGCGTGGCGGCCTTGCTGTCGAACCCGGAACTGGATCGCGGCGATGCCGTCGCGATGCTGGTGCCGGAATCGTCCAGCGAGACCTTCGGTCGCTTCCTGGCCATCCTGGCCGATGCGCACCGTCTGCCGCTGCTGCCGGAAATCGCCGGTATGTATGACCAGCTGCGCGCTGAAGCCGAACACGTGGTCAAGGCCACGGTGACCTCGGCCACCGAATTGTCCGGCGCCGAACTGGACGCCATCAAGGCCGCGCTGCGCAAGCGCTTCGGCGCCGAGGTGGATGTGACGACCGCGGTCGATGCGTCGCTGATCGGCGGTGCCGTGATCGACGCCGGTGATGTGGTCATCGATGGCTCGCTCAAGGGCAAGCTGTCGCGCCTGCAGACCGCGCTCGCTAACTGAATTCATTTAACGTCCGGCGTGATCGCCGGCACTAGGACTTGACGATGGCAACCACGCTCAACCCCTCCGAAATCAGCGAACTGATCAAGAACCGCATCGAGAAGGTCAAGCTGGCCGCGGAATCGCGCAACGAAGGCACCGTGACCAGCGTGTCCGACGGCATCGTGCGCATCTTCGGTCTGGCCGACGTGATGCAGGGCGAAATGATCGAACTGCCGAACAACACCTTCGCACTGGCCCTGAACCTGGAGCGCGACTCGGTCGGCGCCGTGGTGCTGGGTGATTACCAGAACCTGCGCGAAGGCGACGTCGCCAAGACCACCGGTCGCATCCTGGAAGTGCCGGTCGGTCCGGAAATGCTGGGCCGCGTCGTGAACGCGCTCGGCGAGCCGATCGACGGCAAGGGCCCGATCGCGGCCAAGGCCACTGCGCCGGTGGAGCGCGTTGCTCCGGGCGTGATCTGGCGCAAGTCGGTCGACCAGCCGGTGCAGACCGGTTACAAGTCCGTCGACTCGATGATCCCGATCGGCCGCGGCCAGCGCGAGCTGGTCATCGGTGACCGCCAGACCGGCAAGACCGCCCTGGCCATCGATGCGGTGATCAACCAGAAAGAAACCGGCATCAAGTGCGTGTACGTCGCGATCGGCCAGAAGGCGTCGACCGTGGCCAACATCGTGCGCAAGCTGGAAGAGAACGGCGCCCTGGCGCACACCGTGGTGGTCGCTGCGACCGCGTCCGAATCGGCCGCGATGCAGTACATCAGCGCCTACTCGGGCTGCACCATGGGCGAGTACTTCATGGACCGCGGCGAAGACGCGCTGATCGTGTACGACGATCTGTCCAAGCAGGCCGTGGCCTACCGCCAGATCTCGCTGCTGCTGAAGCGTCCGCCGGGCCGTGAAGCCTACCCGGGTGACGTGTTCTACCTGCACTCCCGCCTGCTCGAGCGCGCTGCCCGCGTGTCCGAAGAGTATGTGGAAAAGTTCACCAACGGCGCCGTCAAGGGCAAGACCGGCTCGCTCACCGCGCTGCCGATCATCGAAACCCAGGCCGGTGACGTCTCGGCGTTCGTGCCGACCAACGTGATCTCGATCACCGACGGCCAGATCTTCCTGGAAACCGATCTGTTCAACTCGGGCATCCGCCCGGCCGTGAACGCCGGTATCTCGGTGTCGCGTGTCGGTGGTGCGGCCCAGACCAAGATCATCAAGAAGCTGTCCGGCGGCATCCGTATCTCGCTGGCCCAGTACCGTGAGCTGGCGGCGTTCGCGCAGTTCGCCTCGGATCTGGACGAAGCCACCCGCAAGCAGCTTGAGCGCGGTCAGCGCGTCACCGAGCTGATGAAGCAGAAGCAGTACGCCCCGATGTCCATCGCCAACCAGGCGCTGTCGATCTACGCCGTCAACGAGGGTTACCTCGACGACGTGCCGGTCAACAAGCTGCTGGCGCTGGAAGAAGGTCTGCATGCCCACTTCGCCAACACCCAGGGCGAGCTGATCAACAAGATCAACGCGACCGGCGGCTGGGACAACGATATCGAGGCTGCCTTCAAGAAGGGCATCACCGAGTTCAAGACCACCGGCAGCTGGTAATACCGGTCCTGTAGAGCGGAGCGTTGCTCCGCAGGCCTGAAAGCGGCGGAGCAACGCTCCGCTCTACGTCAAACGCGGGGCCTGTGCCCCGCGCCACGGGAAGAAGAGATGGCAAGCGA
>DMZT01000108.1 GCA_003484865.1 Stenotrophomonas sp. | reverse complement strand
CGTCACGCGGCGCTGCTGCGTATCGCCGGCGAACTCCAGGCGCAGCCATGGGACGCGCTGAGCGGGCGCGATCTCCGCAGGGGTCTGGCCCGCAGTGAACGCCGTACTGCCAAGGCGGAGAAGCGCGCTGCCCGCACCGGAGATCCGCAGGACCTGCATCGCTGGCGGCGCAGAGTGCGTCGCCTGCGGATGCAGCTGGAGGCGATGCCCGCGCTGGACAGTGCGCTTGCGGCCTCGATCAAACGGAAAGGGCCGGGCCACCAGGCGCGCGCGCTGCATGCGCTGGGTGATCAGCTTGGCAGGCAACAGGACCTGCGGATGGTCCGCAACCTGGTGCGGGTGATGCCGGGCGTGCCGGAACGGCGTGGCTTGCTTGCGCAGATCGATGCCGCACTGGCCGCTGCGCTCGGCTGAGCAAGGCAAGCGTATCCCTCAGACCCCCGCGACCGTACGCACGCCGGCATGGGCCCCTGCCTTGGGCGGCTTGTACTCGCAGCGTGGATACGCCGAGCATGACTGGAACGCGCCATACGGCCCGGTGCGCGGCACGATCACCCCCACCTTGCAGGCGGGACAGGCCTGCTCGTGGATCGTTTCTCCGGCCATCGAGGTCACGCGTACCGCGCCGTCGTTGACCAGTTCGGTCAGGAACGCCGAACGTCGGCCCTGCACGGTGAACATCGCCACCGAACGGCGCGCGCGCGTCAGCGCGACGTAAAACAACCGGCGTTCCTCACCGAGCGGGTACGCATCGCCGTCGGGCATCGCCAGCGCCAGTACGGGGTCATCCGCGCGCGCGTTGGGGAAGCGGCGATCCAGCATGCCGGGCAGGATCACGTAGTCCGCTTCCATGCCCTTGGACCGGTGTGCGGTGAGGAAGCTGACCTGCATGTGCTGCCCGTAACGCGCGTTCCAGCTGGCCGGAAGCATCGCGCGCTCGGCGTTGTAGCGGCCCAGCACGAAGACGGTGACCTTGCCGTCCCGGCCTGGCGGTACCTGGCCGGTCAGCAGCTGCTGGTGCAGTCGTTCGAGGTATTGCTCGACCGCGCCGGCCAGCCGGTCGCGCGAGGCCACCTGGAAGGCCTGCAGCACCGCGCCATACGCCGGGGTGAGCGAGTGGACCTGCTTGGGTATCTGGGTTGGATTGCGTGACACGAACGCACTGGAGACATCGCACAGCGCCTGCGGGCAGCGGAACGTCTGTTCAAGCTTGAGCACCTGGCCCGGGCCGAACCAATCCAGGAAGCCGGTCATCACCGAGACGTCCGCGCCGGCGAACCGGTTGATCGACTGCCAGTCGTCACCGACCGCGAACAGATGTTTGCCCGGCGCCTGCACCAGCGCGCGGCACAGACGCGCCCGGGCGCGCGAGGCATCCTGGAATTCGTCGGCCATCACCAGGTCGAACGGCGCGACACAGCGACCCTGTTCCAGGTGCTCGGCAGCCTGGTTGAGCATGTCCTCGAAGTCGATCCCGCCTTCGGCGACCAGCGCATCGTCCCAGCCGTCCAGGATCGGAATGATGAGCTCGAGGAACAGGCGGTAACGGTGTTTGAAGTGATCGTCCGGCAGCCCGCGCAGCCGCTCGACCATGTCCTGCACGTGCAGGCCGTTGCTCTTGGCGTGGCTGATGAAGGTCCGGACCAGGCCGATCAGGTCGGTATCCGGCATCGGTGTCGCGCCGCCCTCGGGCAGTTCGCGGTCGGGATTCGGGTCGAGCTCGAGACCGCGCTGTGACAGTGCATCGCCCAGCCGCAGGAACAGTTCGCCCGTGCGCAGTTCGTGCGAGGAGGTCTCGATCCGCTCGGCGCCGTGGGAGCGCGGGTGGCCATCCGGCGGCGCCGGCGACGGGCCGTGACCATCCGGGGCGAGGTGGTCGTGGTTCAGCCCAATGCCGGGGTAGCAGAAATCCGGCCGGTACTGGCGGTACTCGTCCGTGCCGGCATCGAAGGCGTGCCGCCGGGCGTACGCATAGTCCACGCCGTTGTAGAACAGCCAGTCCGCGATCACGCATTCTTCGATGCTGCGCACGCGCTCACCCTGCAGCGTACGCACGTAGCCCTGCCCATCCTTGTCCCATTCCTCGGCATCCAGCGGCCCGCCGGTGACGGGCAGATCACGACCGAACACCAGCCGGAACAGGTCCCACTGGGTACGGAAATGGAGAGAGCGGTCCTTGAGCTGGTCGATGATCTCGGCCAGCCGGTGGAAGCCCTGCGTGGCATCCACGGCCCACTCCGGCACCTGCGGCATCCGCCCCGTGGCCTGGGCGATGATGTGCCGGCCCAGCGCGTGGAAAGTACGCGCCTCCACCCGGACCTCGCCCAGGCCAATGCGATGGAACGCGCGATCGGCGCGTGCCTGCAGTTCCGTGGCGGCCTCCTTGTTGAAGGCGAGCATGACGATGCGCTCTGGCGCGACCAGGCCGCGTTCGATCGCGTACGCCGCCTTGGCCACCATCGTCGAGGTCTTGCCCGAACCCGCGGCGGCCACCACCTGGACGCGGTTGTCGAAGCAGATCACCGCCCGGGCCTGCTCATCGGTGAGCGGGCGGCTTTCCACGTGATCCAGCAACGCACGGCTGGCCATCCGCTCGCGCGCCTGATGGGCCTCATTGCGGCGTGCCCACATCGCTGGCCAGTCGGCCAGCCACAGCATCAAGGTTGCTTCGATCGCAGCGGGATCACCGCCGAGTTGGCTGCGCAGCGCGGCGTTGTCGAACACCGCCCACAGCGCCTCTTCCTCCAGTGGCAGGGCGGGGCGCGCCTGCAGCAGCGCCTGTTGTTGCTCGTGGGTCAGCCACAGCGCTTCCTCATCGGCCCGTTCGGTGGCGGTCTGCACCTGGCCAAGCCAGCGCTCGATCGCGGCGTAGGCCTGCTGGAACAGGGCGACATGGTCGCGCTGGCGCTGTTCACCGCGCAGCTCGGCCAAGGTGGAGGCCAACTGTCGAGCCGAAGCGGCGTTCAGGCCGCCGAGCGTCAGCGGGGCCTGCCCGTCGCGGTGCAGGGTAAGCCGTGCCCACGGCAGGCGCGGGTGCACCTGCAGTGCCTCCAGCGGCGCGGGGCAGGGGCGGCCGTCCACGGTCAGCACCAGCTGGCCGCCTTCCAGGCGCAGGCGCCAGTGCGGTGATCGCGTGAGGCGTTGACCCCAGTCGCTCGGGGCCCATTCGTACGTCATCGGTGTATCCAGGTGCGGCCATCGTTGCGGCCGTGGCCGGAACAGCACGGGTGGCGCGGTTTGATCGGATGCCCATGATAGGGGAAACCAAAAAAAATCCCTGCCTGGGCAGGGAGTTGAATTGGCCGACGGGGCTGGCGGTGCGCTTACTGCTGCAGCACCGGCACGCTGCGCGAGCGGCGATCCACCAGCATCGCCACGCCCCAGAGCAGCAGGCCGCCCAGCGCGGTGGCGGCGCCCACGTAACCGGTCACCGCCGGGCTGAAGCCGGCGCCGATCGCCATGCCGCCGAACCACGGCCCCAGTGCGTTG
>DMZT01000107.1 GCA_003484865.1 Stenotrophomonas sp. | reverse complement strand
CTGCCGCAGCTGCGCATCGAGCATGCATTCTGGATGCGCGGCGCGGAAACGCTGGCAGCGGGGGAGGCGCGCGAACGCGTCGTGCGGCTGGCGGACGGGCAACTGCTCAACCGCTACTGGGACGACCGCGCGGTGCCGCGTACCGAATCCTGGATGGACGACCTGGCCACGGCTGCGCAGGCACCGCAGCGCACGCCCTCACAGATCTATCGCGATCTGCGCGCCGGCGCGGAGTCCGGCTGGGATTTCAGCTCGCGCTGGCTGGCCGAGCCGTCTGCATTGGCGAGCATCCACACCACCGCGATCGTGCCGGTGGATCTGAACAGCCTGCTGTTCCATCTGGAAACGACCGTAGCCCGCGCCAGCAGGGCGGCCGGCGATCGCAGCGCTGCGCGCGCCTTCACCCGACTGGCGAAGGCACGTCAGCACGCCATCAACCAGCTGCTCTGGGATGACCAGCAAGGCTGGTACGTGGACCGCGACCTGGAGCGTGGCCAGACCCGCCCTGCCCTGACCGCGGCGGCGTTGTTTCCCTTGTGGCTGGACGTCGCCGGCCGCACGCAGGCCCGCCGTACCGCCCAGGCAGTCGATTCGCAGCTGCTCCGCGACGGCGGGCTGCTGACCACCACCGTGGCGACCGGTCAGCAATGGGATGCCCCGAATGGCTGGGCACCGTTGCAGTGGGTCGCGGTAGACGGGCTGCAGCGCTATGGGCAGGACACCCTCGCCCGCCGGATCGGCACGCGCTTCCTGCGCACGGTGCAGACGGTGTATGACCGCGAGGGCAAGCTGGTGGAGAAATATGTGGTGGACGGTTCGGCCACCGGCGGCGGTGGCGGCGAGTACCCGCTGCAGGACGGTTTCGGCTGGAGCAACGGCGTCACGCTGGCCCTGCTGGATCGACTGTGCGCGCCGAAGCGGGTATGCAACAGTGCAGAGGAGGTGGAGACCGCAGACTGATCCGGCGGCCTCCACGCAGCGCACTCACCGCGCCTTCCACAACTCCGCCAGACGATCCGGCTTGCCTGCGATGCGCTCCAGCGAGGGGTACTTCAGCCCATCGTGGTAATCCAGCGTGACCGTATCGATGCGGGCGAAGCTCTTCACCAGCAGCGTCAGCGGCGCCTTGTCGGTCTTGGCTGCCGTGATCGCCTCCTTCAACTGCTCGGCCTTGAACACGCGGCCATTGAGCGCGACCACGCTCATGCCGGGCGTCAGGCCGGCATTGAAGGCCGGGCTGTCCCACAGCACATCGCCGATGTAGCCGGATTCGCTGACCGACATTCCGATGGAGTAGAGCAGGTTGCTGTTCTTGCCGCGGGTTTCCTGTGCCTTGAACGCCTCGTTCGGTGTATCGGTGTACACCAGTTTCCAGCCAGCCGCTTCCAGGCCCCCGGTGAGCGGACCATGCCCGTCCAGGCGCTCGCGCAGGAAGCTGGCCCAGTCGAACGGCGCCACGCCGTTGAGCGTGCTCACCACCTCGTCGAAGGTGTAGGGATTTACATTCCAGTCGCCGTCGTTCATGCCGAAGAACGCCTTGGCGAAGTCGTCCAGCCCGCGCTTGTTACCCGTCAGCGCGCGCAGCTTGCCCTCCACCTCCAGCCAGACCATCTGGCCGCCGGAGTAGTAGTCCTCGCTCATCTGGTAGTTGCGGAAGGCCAATGCGCGGCGCTGGGCGATGGTCGGGTCGTTGGTGGTGTCCTGCAGGTTGCGCCAGGCCAGGCCCGGGCGACCACGATCGTAGGTGCCCGCCACATTGGCCAGCACGTCACGCGTCTGCTGCTGGCTCCACAGCCCGGAACGCGCGGCCAGCACCTGGCCCCAGAACTGGGTCTGGCCTTCATACAACCACAGCAGGCTGTCGCCCATGGGCACGTTGAAGTTGGCGGTGGTCAGATCGGCGCCACGACGGTACTTGCCGTTCCAGGAGTGGTTGAACTCGTGCGGCAGCAGATCGCGGCCCAGCCAGGTCTTGTCCCACTCGGTGAAGTAACCCGTGTCACCGCTGTTCTCGCTGGAGCGCTGGTGCTCCAGGCCGATGCCACCGAGCTTGTCGGTCAGCGCAAGCAGGAACTCGTAGCGGTCGAAGTGGCGTGCGCCGTAGAGCTTGTACATCTGCTGCACGAGCGCGCGGTGCGCCTGGATCTGCTCGGGCTTGGCCGCCAGCGATTTGGCCTCATCGGCGAAGACGTTCAGGTGCACCGGCACCTTCGCGCCGGGGTCCAGATCGAAGCGCTGGAAGTGGCGCCCGGCGAACAGCGGCGAGTCGACCAGGTGGTCGTAGCTGATCGGCTTGAACACCACCGTTTCACCCTCGCGGCGCTCGGTATCCAGCGCGGTGGCATATGACCAGCCCGGCGGCAGAGTGACGGTGGCCTGCGCCTGGATGTTGCGGGTGATCACCCCGGCCGGATACAGCGAATTGGCATTCCACTGCAGATTGAGCATGTCCGGGGTCATCACCACGCGGCCCTGGTTGCCCTGCGAAGAGAGGAACTTGAACTCGGCCACCACTTCGCTGGCGCCTTGCGGGACCTCCACGGTGAAGGCATAGACGTCGTACTGATCACGCGTCCACTGCAGTGGCTTGCCATTGGCGGTGACGACCAGGCCGGCGAGCTTGTCGATCGGGCCACTCGGTGAATGTGCCCCGGGCAACCACTGCGGGTAAAGCAGGGTCAGTGGGCCGGGTCTGGCCGGCACCGTGGCCTTGACCTTGAAGATCCGCCGGCCGATGTCACGTGCGTCCACGTCGATGCGCAGCAGCCCGGGGAAGGCCACATCCTGCGGCGGCGGTGTCTGCGCCTGTACGCCGGTGGCGGACACGGCCAGCAACACGGACAGGGCAATGGCACGCATCTTCATCAGGCAGGCTCCAGCGGGGGAAGCCTCGATCCTAGCCCTGCGTCACCGCCCTGCCCCATGGCCAAAGGTCATGCGTCGCGTTGCGGCCATGATTGGCACAGCCGAGTGCGGTGACGTTCTGTCTGCCGGATGGGATCAGGGCCTACCGGGGTGTGCTGCCGGCCAGCGGCCGGCACTACCGGGGCAGCGCCACGGCATGCGTGGTGGAATGCTGCGCGGTCAGTCGACCAGTCGCAGCCGCAGTTCCTTCGGCAGCGCGAACACCATCGATTCCGGCTCACCGTCCAGTTCGCCGACGCCGGTGGCACCGAGTTCCTTCAGCCGCGCGATCACGCCATCCACCAGCACCTGCGGGGCCGAGGCACCGGCGGTCAGGCCGATGTGCTTCTTGCCGGCGACCCAGACCGGGTCGATCTCGTCGGCACCGTCGATCAGGTAGGACTCCACGCCATCACGGCGCGCCAGTTCACTCAGGCGGTTGGAGTTGGAGCTGTTCGGCGAGCCGACCACCAGCACCAGGTCGCAACGCTTGGCCAGGTCGCGCACGGCGTCCTGGCGGTTCTGCGTGGCGTAGCAGATGTCGTCGTTCTTCGGGCCCTGCATCGCCGGGAAGCGGGTGCGCAGGGCGTCGATGATGCTGCGCGTGTCAGCCACCGACAGCGTGGTCTGGGTGGTGTAGGCGAAGTTCTCCGGCTGGTCGATGACCAGCGTGGCGACGTCCTCCACGTCTTCCACCAGGTAGATCTGGCCGGTGCCGCGCTCGCGGCTCCACTGCCCCATCGTGCCTTCCACTTCCGGGTGCCCGGCGTGGCCGATCAGCACCACGTCGCGGCCGGCGCGACAGTGGCGGGCCACTTCCAGGTGCACCTTGGTGACCAGCGGGCAGGTCGCGTCGAACACCTTCAGGCCACGTCGGTCGGCTTCCTGGCGCACGGCCTGGGAAACGCCGTGGGCACTGAAGATCACCGTGTTGTCGTCCGGCACTTCGTCGAGCTCCTCGACGAAAATTGCACCGCGGGCCTTGAGGTCATCGACTACGAACCGGTTGTGCACGACCTCGTGGCGCACGTAGATCGGCGCACCCAGGGTCTCGATCGCGCGCTTGACGATCTCGATCGCACGATCGACACCGGCACAGAAACCACGCGGATTGGCGAGCAACACATCCATCGGTCAGATACTCCGGCCGGCGTGAGCCGGGTTGTTACGGATACAGGAGGGAATTATCCCGCTTTTTTGGCAGCCTTGCCGTCGAACAGGCCGAACAGGGCGATACCCACCGCGCCGACCACGATCGCCGAGTCGGCGATGTTGAACGAGGGCCAGTAATGGTCCCCGATATGCCACTGGATGAAATCGACCACGTGACCGTGCATGAGGCGGTCGATCACGTTACCGATCGCCCCGCCGATCACCAGCGCGTAAGGCACGGCGCTGCGCCAGGCGCCGCGAGCGGTGCCCCACATCCAGTAGGCCATCAGGCCGCTGATGCCCACTGCCAGTGCGGTGAAGAACCACAGCTGCCAGCCACCGGCATCGCTCAGGAAGCTGAATGCCGCACCGGTGTTATAGGTGCGGAACCAGTTCCAGAAGCCCTCGATGACCACCACCGGCTCGTACTCGGGCAGGCTGGACAGCACCCAGGCCTTGCTCCACTGGTCGGCGATGATGATCGCCGCCGAGAGCAGCAGCCAGATCAGCGCGTTCGGACGCGGACGGGCGGCGGCCATCAGAACCACCGCCGGTCTTCGCCGGCCCCATCGATGTTGGTCACGCAGCGGCCACACAGTTCCGGATGCGCAGCGACCGAGCCCACATCGGCGCGGTAATGCCAGCAGCGCACGCACTTCTGCTTGCCGGTCGGCTGGGCGCTGACGAACACCTCATCGGTGGTCGCCGGGCGTACCTGCACGTCACCGCTGATCAGCAGGAAGCGCAGCTCCTCGGCCAGCGGCTGCCAGCGCGCGGCGGTCTCGGCATCGGCGGCGACGGTGATCTCCGCTTCCAGCGCCGCACCGATCGCACCATTGGCGCGCATCGGCTCAAGCACCTTGGCGACCTGCTCGCGCAGGGCCAGCAGCTGGTCGAAATCGGCCGCGTTGAGCGGTGCGTCGGCCGGCAACGGGGCCAGGCCCTCGTACCACGTGGCGAACAGCACGTTCTCCTTGCGCTCGCCCGGCAGGTACCCCCACAGCTCATCGGCGGTGAAGCTCAGGATCGGCGCGATCCAGCGCGTGAACGCTTCGGCGATGTGGTACATCGCGGTCTGCGCCGAGCGGCGGCCGCGCGAGTCCACCGGCATGGTGTACAGGCGGTCCTTCGTGACATCCAGATACACCGAGCCCAGATCCACGCTGCAGAAGTTCAGCAGCAGCTGCACGATCTCGGCCATGTTGTAGCCGGTGTACGCCGCCTTGATCTTCTCCTGCACCTCGAAGGCGCGATGCACGATCCAGCGGTCCAGCGCGACCATGTCGGCCGGGGCCACCCGATGCTGGGCCGGGTCGAAGCCGTCCAGGTTGCCGAGCAGGAAGCGCGCGGTGTTGCGCAGGCGCCGGTAGGCATCCGCGTTTCGCTTGAGGATTTCCTGCGACAGCGACATTTCATTGCTGTAGTCGGCCGAGGCGATCCACAGGCGCAGGATGTCCGCGCCCAGGGTCTTCATGATGTCCTGCGGCTCGATGCCGTTGCCCAGTGACTTGGACATCTTGCGGCCCTTCTCATCCACGGTGAAGCCGTGGGTGAGGCACTGCTTGTACGGGGCCTGTTTGTCGATGGCCACGCCGGTCAGCAGCGAGGACTGGAACCAGCCGCGGTGCTGGTCCGAGCCTTCCAGGTACAGATCGGCCGGCTTGCCGAAGCCACGCGCCAGCAGCACGCCTTCATGGGTCACGCCCGAGTCGAACCAGACATCGAGGATGTCGGTGACCTTCTCGTACTGCGGCGCTTCCTCGCCCAGCAGCTCGGCGCTGTCCAGCGAGTACCACACGTCGATGCCTTCGGCCTCCACGCGGTCAGCAACCTGCTGCATCAGCTCGACGGTGCGTGGGTGCGGCTCACCGGTTTCGCGGTGGGTGAACAGCGCGATCGGCACGCCCCAGGTGCGCTGGCGGCTGATGCACCAGTCCGGGCGGCCATCGACCATCGAGCCGATGCGCGCCTTGCCCCAGCCCGGGAACCAGCCGACGCTGTCGATCGCGGCCATCGCGTCGCGGCGCAGGTTGGCCTTGTCCATCGAGATGAACCACTGCGGGGTGGCGCGGAACACGACCGGGGTCTTGTGGCGCCAGCAATGCGGGTAGCTGTGCACGATCTCAACGAAGGCCAGCAGCGCACCGGAGGCGCGCAGTACATCGATGATCAGCGGCTGCGCCTTCCACAGGTGCACGCCGGCCAGCTCGACATCGCCGGCCGGCGGGGTCGAGGACAGGTACACGCCACGGCCGTCGACCGGGTTGATCTGGCCGGCGTTGTACTTGTCCATCAGCCCGTACTGCTGGCTGACCACGAAGTCTTCCTGGCCATGACCCGGGGCGGTATGCACCGCACCGGTGCCGTCTTCATCGGAGACGTGGGCGCCGTTGAGCAGCGGGATGTCGCGCTGGGGGTAGAACGGATGGGCCAGCAGCAGGTTTTCCAGCGCGGCGCCGGTGGCACGACCGTGCACGACCAGACCGTCCACGCCGTACCGCTGCAGCGAACGCTCGGCCAGCGCGGCGGCCAGCACCAGCCAACGACGCTTGCCGTTGTGGGCCGGGCCTTCGGCCAGCACGTATTCGATCTCCGCACCGAGCGACACCGCCAGCGAGGCCGGCAGCGTCCACGGGGTGGTGGTCCAGATCGGCACCGCCACCTCGACATCAGCCGGCAGCGTCACGCCGAAGCGTTCGGCCAGCTGCTGCGCGTCACGCGAGACGTAGGCCACGTCGATCGCCGGCGAGGTCTTGTCCTGGTATTCGATTTCGGCCTCGGCCAGCGCCGAGCCACAGTCGAAGCACCAGTGCACCGGCTTGGCGCCGCGCACGATGTGACCGTTGGCGAACACCTTGGAAAGCGCACGGATTTCGTTGGCTTCGAAATCGAAGCTCAGCGTCTTGTACGGGTTGTCCCAATCGCCGATCACGCCCAGGCGCTTGAAGTCGCGGCGCTGCAGTTCGATCTGCTCTTCGGCGAACTCGCGGCACTTCTGGCGGAACGCGACCGCATCGAGCTTGACGCCGACCTTGCCCCACTTCTTCTCGACCGCGATCTCGATCGGCAGGCCGTGGCAATCCCAGCCCGGCACGTAGGGCGCATCGAAGCCGGCCAGGTAGCGCGACTTGACGATGATGTCCTTGAGGATCTTGTTGACGGCGTGGCCGAGGTGGATCTGGCCATTGGCGTAGGGCGGGCCGTCGTGCAGCACGAACAGCGGGCGGCCCTGCGCGTTGTCGCGCAGGCGGGCGTAAAGGCCCTCGTCCTCCCAGCGCGACAGAATGCCCGGCTCGCGCTTGGGCAGGTCGCCGCGCATCGGGAATTCGGTTGCCGGCAGATGAAGGGTGGCTTTGTAGTCCTGGCTCACGCAGTGGCTCGCAATCTGTGTTCGGAAAGGATGTGACGGGCCTGTTCGGCGTCACGGTGCATCTGGTCGGTCAACGCAGCCAGATCTTGGAACTTTTCTTCATCGCGCAGTTTGGCGACGAACTCGACATCGATGTGGCGGCCGTACAGGTCGCCCTGGAAATCAAACAGGTGCGCTTCCAGCAGCGGCTCCACGCCATCCACGGTGGGACGCGTACCGAAGCTGGAGACCGACGGCCAAGGCTGGTCGAACACACCGTGGACCCAGGTCGCGTAGATCCCCGACAGCGCCGGCGTCTTCGGAAAGCGCAGGTTGGCGGTCGGGAAGCCCAGCGTACGGCCCAATTGGCGGCCGCGCACTACCCTGCCCCCAATCGTATACGGCCTGCCCAGCAGATCGCCGGCATGGCTGAAATCACCGGCGCGCAGCAGCTGGCGGATGCGGGTGCTGGAGATGCGCTCGCCATGCAGGTCGACCGGCTCGATCTCACCGGCACTGAAGCCACGCTCGCCGCCCATCGCCTGCAGCAGGGCCAGATCGCCCTTGCGGCGGTTGCCGAAGCAGAACTCCGGCCCGATCCACACTTCACGCGCGCTCAGCCGGTGCACCAGCAGCTGCTCGACGAACGCC
>DMZT01000481.1 GCA_003484865.1 Stenotrophomonas sp. | reverse complement strand
TGGCCGGCTCACGAGATACCCACTGATGACCGGCCCACGAGATGCCCACCGATGACAGGTGCCGGCCAGCGGCCGGCACTACCCGCGGTTCCCACATGCGTGCACAAAAAAGGCCACGCATTGCGTGGCCTTTCGATTCACAGCCGGCGCGGGAATCACCCCGCGACCTTGCCCCACACCTGGAACCCGGTCAGCCACAACCCGAGCATGCTGCCCAGGTTGGTCAGCATGAAGGTCAGCACCACGCGGGTCACCCGGTTGCGGTACCAGCCCTTGACGCTCTGCGCATCGTCGCGCAGCTTCAGGAAATCCTCGTAGGCCGGTTTGCGCAGGCGCGCTTCCACCAGGGCCGAGAACGCACCGGTCGGGATGCTCAGCCGGAACGGCTTGAACGGCGCGACCACGATCGCGGTCAGGATGCTCAGCGGGTGGCTGCCGGCCAACAGGCAGCCCAGGCCGGCCAGACCGCCGGTGTACATCGCCCAGACCGCCAGCAGCTCACTGCCGACACCCAGGCCACCGCGATAGAAGCCCACGCCGATACCGGTCAGCACGATGGCCAGGATCGCCAGCGTGATCCACGGGATGTTGCGCTTCTTCGGCACGTCTTCCAGCGACTCGCGCAGCGGACCCGGCGCGTCGGTGTCGGTTTCCAGGTACCTGGCCAGCCCGGCCAGATGACCGGCACCGACCACGGCCAGCACTTCGCGCTGGGCCGGATCGTGCACTTCGCGCAGGCGCGTGGCCATGTAGCGGTCGCGCTCGCCGATGATGGTTTCGTACAGGGCCGGGCTCTCGCTGGCGAACTCGCCGAAGCTGGCTTCGAGCATGTCGCCCTGCTTGAGCTTCTCGATCTCGTCTTCGCCGACTTCCTCGGACGCGAACAGGCCAGCGCCCAGGCCCATCACCAGCTTGATCTTGCCGAAGAAGCCCAGGCGCTGCGAGGCACGCCGGAACGTCAGGCCGACCTCGCGGTCGATCAGATGCACGGGCAGGTTGCGTTCGTTGGCCAGGGTGACCGCGCGCTTGAGCTCGGCACCCGGCTCGATCTCGAGCTGTTCGGCCAGGCGGCGCTGGTAGGCGGCCAAGGCCAGGTTGGCGGCGAACAGGGCGACGCGGCCCTTGCGGATTACCTCGACCAGGTCCAGCTTGGCCAGCGCATCCGGATCGGTCAGTGCCTGCAGGCGCTGGGCGTCCAGTTCGACCGCGACCGCATCGAAGCGGCCACTCTCGATCGCACGCTCCACCGCTTCCACGCTGGCCTGCGAGACGTGCGCGGTGCCCAGCAGGGTGTAGCGCACGCCATCGCGTTCGACGATGCGGACGGGCTGGCCGGCGAACAACGTGTCGCCGGCGTCAATCAGGGTATCGGTCATTGCATCATTCATTCGAAGGGGCGCTGTCGGCACCATCGCCGAGCGCGCGCTGCATCTGGACGGTATCCAGCCAGCGGCCATGCTTGCGGCCGAGGCCGCGGAAAACGCCGACGGTATGGAAACCGAAACGCTCGTGCAGTTTGATGGAGGCGGTGTTGGTGGGCTCGCCGATGACGGCCACCATCTGCCGGTAACCGCGCGCGACGCAGGCATCGATCAGGCCCTGCATCAGCGCGGTGCCGACACCGCGGCCCTGGAACGCCGCGTCCACATAGACCGAGTTCTCCACGGTCCACTGATAGGCGATCCGGCCGCGGTAGGTATTGGCGTAGGCATAGCCGGCCACCTGGCCATCGACCTCGGCCACGAGGTACGGAAAGCCGCGGCCGACGATGTCCTGCATGCGGCGGTGCATTTCCGCCGCCTCCGGGATCTCGTACTCGTAGGTGTTGACGAAGTCGGTTACTTCCACCGCATAGATCGCGGTGATGGCCGCGATATCGGCATCGGTGGCATCGCGCAGGTGCACGGTCACGGTGGGGTGTCCTGGTCGGTCAGTCGATGTAGCGCTTGAGCAGATCGCCGTATGCATCGATGCGGCGATCACGCAGGAACGGCCAGATGCGGCGGACGTGTTCGCTGCGCTGCAGGTCCACATCGCAGACCAGCACGGTCGGCTCGCCACCGGCTTCGGCGATGAATTCACCCTGCGGGCCCAGCACGTGGCTGTTGCCCCAGAACTGGATGCCCGAAGCACCCATCGGCGAGGCTTCATGGCCGACGCGGTTGCAGCTCAGCACCGGCACGCCGTTGGCCACGGCATGGCCGCGGTGGCTCAGCACCCACGCATCACGCTGGCGGCCCTGTTCGTCGCGCTGGTCGTCCGGGTCCCAGCCGATCGCGGTGGGATAGAGCAGCAGCTCGGCACCGGCCAGCGCCATCAGGCGCGCCGCTTCCGGATACCACTGGTCCCAGCACACGAGCACGCCGAGGCGACCCACCGAGGTATCGATCGGGGTGAAGCCCAGATCGCCCGGGGTGAAGTAGAACTTCTCGTAGAAGCCCGGATCATCCGGGATGTGCATCTTGCGGTACTTGCCGAGCAGGGTGCCGTCTTTCTCGAAGACCACCGCGGTGTTGTGGTACAGCCCGGCAGCGCGACGCTCGAACAGCGACCCGACGATCACCACGCCATGCTTCCTGGCCAGCGCGCCCAGGCGCTCCGTGCTCGGGCCCGGGATCGGCTCGGCCAGATCGAATTCATCCACTGATTCGTGCTGGCAGAAGTACGCGCCGTTGTGCAGTTCCTGCAGCAGGATCAGCTTGGCACCCTGCGCGGCCGCTTCAGCCACGCGCGCTTCGATGACGGCCAGATTGGCTTCGGCATCGCCGTGGTTGCGCTCCTGGATCAGGGCGACGGAAAGGGTGTGGCGTGAGCTCATCCGGAGACGGTCCTGCAAGGGGAAAAACGCAGTTTATCGCGGATGGGTGCACGCAGCGTGCTGGCTGCTAAATGGAAAGCGCCCACGCCTCGGTAGTGCCGGCCGCTGGCCGGCTCTGCAGGATGACCGGAACATCGGCGGACAGGCCACAACCCTCGGTCGTGGGCTGTCGCTCTTCCATCGGCTGCCGACCCGCTCCGGCCCGCCAGGCCGAGGTACTCACTGGTCGATCAGGCCAGCAATCCCGCCGGCAGCTGCATCGTGATGCAGTGCAGGCTGCCGTTCTGCCAGATCAGCGAACGGCACGGCACCGGCACGATCTCGCGGTCCGGATAGGCCTGGGCCAACACCGCACGCGCCGCTTCGTCGGCCGCATCGCCGTAGGCCGGCATCAGCACCGCGCCGTTGAGGATCAGGTAGTTCGCATACGAAGCCGCCAGGCGGCGGCCATCGTCGATCACCGGCTGCGCCCACGGCAGCGGGAACAGGCGGTACGGCTGGCCGTCGGTGGTACGAAGCGCCGCCAGCTCGGCACCCATCGCCTGCAGTTCGGCGTAGTGCGAATCGCCGGCGTCGTCGCAGGCCTGGTAGACGATGCTGTCGGTCGAGGCGAAGCGGGCCAGGGTATCGATGTGGGCGTCGGTATCGTCGCCTTCCAGATAGCCATGGTCCAGCCACAGCACGCGGTCCTGGGCCAGCCAGGTGGCCAGGTCGGCGCTGAGCGAGTCGCGGCTGCGGTCCGGATGACGCTCGTGCAGGCACTGCCAGGTGGTCAGCAGGGTGCCGGCGCCGTCGGTCTCGATGCCGCCGCCCTCCAGCGCGAACGGAATGCTCTGCAGCTCCGCGTTGTTGAACAGGCCCGCCGCGTGCAGGACGCCGACCAGCTGGTCATCCAGGCTGGCGTCGAACTTGCCGCCCCAGCCGGTGAAGCGGAAATCCAGCAGGCGGAAGCCGCCATCGGCACGCGTGAGCGTGATCGGACCGGAGTCGCGCAGCCAGGTATCGTCGTACTGGGCAGTCACGAACCGCACGCGGTCCGTGTCGATCCGGTTCGAACGCAGGCGCGCATCGGCGTACGCCTCCAGGTCGTCGTCGGCAACGATGATCACCACCGGCTGGAAGCGGGTGATGGCCGCGACGAGCGCGATGTAGGTGTCCTCGACGTCACCCAGGCGGTCGGCCCAGTCGGTGTCGGCGTGGGGCCAGGCGATCAGGATGGCGGACTGGGATTCCCATTCGGCCGGAAAGCGGAGCGTGTCGTTCATGATCTCAGTGCGATGGCCCGCCGGCTGGCGGGCAAAGGGAAAGGGGTCAGCGGATCGGCGGTTTCGGCCCGATCTCGTTGGCGTCGGCGCGGTTGGCGACCACGTCGATCACCTTCTGCTTTTCGAAGTACACGGTGAACTGCGGGTAGACCCAGCGGTTGATCGTGGGCCACTGGCGCTTCTGACCGCCGCGGGGTTCCAGGCGTTCGCCCGGGTCGCCGAACTGGGCCTGGACCTGCTGCATGCTCTGGCCGCGGACGGGCAGGGCGACGGCGGGCTTTTCACGGCTGCGGTCGATCAGCAGCGTGTCGGCGTGGGCGCTGGAAACGGCCAGTACGGCCAGCAACGGCAAGGTGGTCAGGTAACGCTTCATCTCGATCTACTCCCCAGTGGTCAAGAATGCGGAAGGTCTCACGACTGCAGGTCTCACGACCAACGGTCGTGAGCTACCTGGCGATTACACCAAAAATGGCAGCAAAAAGCCGCCCGGAGGCGGCTTTTTGTTCATCACCCGGTCCGGTGAGGGACCGATGGCGGCCGTGAGGCCAGCCGGCTCAGCGCTGGCGAGCCTTGAAGCGCGGGTTCGACTTGCAGATCACGAAGATCTTGCCGCGACGACGGACGACCTTGCAGTCGCGGTGACGGGTCTTGGCCGACTTCAGGGAAGACAGGACTTTCATTGCATACCTCGGCGTAAACGTTGGATTCGGTTGGAGCGCGGCCGCGATATGCAGATGACAATCGGCAGGTGACGCCCGTTCAAGCCCGCCATTCTACCGACCTTTTTCCCATCCTTTCAAGTGGTTGGGCCAAAAAAGTCTCAGGGCGCCCCGGGCAGGGGCTAGAATGGGCGGTCACATCTACCGGGAAACCCATGAATCAGCTTCCATCCGTGCTCACCATCGACGGTCCTTCCGGGGCCGGCAAAGGCACTGTCAGCCGCATTGTCGCACGCCGCCTGGGCTGGCATTACCTGGATTCGGGCGCCCTGTACCGGGCGGTGGGCGTGGCCGCCAGCTGGGCTGATATCGATACCTCCGACGCCTCGGCGCTGGTGCGCTGCACCTTCGACACCCACGTGCGCTTCGTGGAATCGGCCGATGGCGGGCTGCGGGTGCTGGTCAACGAGACCGATGCCACCGACGAGCTGCGCCTGGAGACCACCGGCGCGCTGGCCTCGGCCATTGCCGCCATCCCGGAGGTCCGGGCGGCGCTGAAAGAGCGCCAGCGCGCATTCAGGATGGAGCCGGGGCTGGTCGCCGACGGACGGGACATGGGTACGGTCATCTTCCCGGACGCTCCATTCAAGGTGTTTTTGACCGCCAGCGCCGAGGAACGGGCCGAGCGGCGGCATAAGCAGTTGAAAGACAAGGGTGTTTCGGTTAACTTTGACGACCTCCTGCGCGAGATCATGGCCCGCGACGCCCGTGATGCACAGCGCACAGTGGCGCCCCTGAAGCCGGCAGACGATGCCGTCGTCATCGACACCAGTGGTATTGGCATCGACGCTGTCGTTGCCAAGGTATTGGATCTGCTTCCGGTTTCGGGTGCCTGATCCGTTGTAAAGGAGGGCCGTCAATCCATCGACGGTGTCGCACCATCGCAAGGCAACAAAAGCTCCGTCCCGCAATGATGCGTGGCGGTTTTCCTACTTAACACACGACCTGCCTTACCGGGGTCGACCAACAGGCGGGCAGTAAGCGGTTCCCTTCGGGGGCCAATGCCCATGTGTCCAACAGAGTAAATCTAATGACCGAATCATTTGCAGAGCTGTTCGAAGCCAGTCAGGCCAATCTGGCCAAGCTGAAGCCGGGCTCGATCGTCAGCGGTGTCGTTGTTGAAGTCCGCGGCGATGTCGTGGTGATCAACGCCGGCCTGAAGTCCGAAGGCATCGTGCCGATCGAACAGTTCCGTAACGACGCTGGCGAGATCGACGTTGCTGAAGGCGACGTCGTCAAGGTCGCCCTCGATTCCATCGAGAACGGCTTCGGTGAAACCGTTCTGTCGCGTGAGAAAGCCAAGCGCGCGATGGTGTGGGACGAGCTGGAAGAAGCGTTGGAAAAGAACGAAACCATCACCGGCCGCATCAGCGGCAAGGTCAAGGGTGGTTTCACCGTGGACATCAAGGATGTCCGCGCGTTCCTGCCCGGTTCGCTGGTGGATGTGCGCCCCGTGCGCGACCCGGCCTACCTGGAAGGCAAGGAGCTGGAATTCAAGCTCATCAAGCTGGACCGCAAGCGTAACAACGTCGTTGTGTCCCGTCGTGCAGTCGTCGAAAGCGAGCATTCGGAAGAGCGCGAGCAGCTGATGGACAAGCTGCAGGAAGGCGCGATCCTGAAGGGTGTCGTCAAGAACCTGACCGATTACGGCGCATTCGTGGACCTGGGCGGTATCGACGGCCTGCTGCACATCACCGACATGGCCTGGAAGCGCGTGCGCCATCCGTCCGAAGTCGTGAACGTCGGCGACGAGCTGGACGTGCGCGTGCTGAAGTTCGACCGCGAGCGCAACCGCGTTTCGCTGGGTCTGAAGCAGCTGGGTGAAGATCCGTGGGACAACATCGCCCGTCGTTACCCGGCCAACAGCCGCGTCTTCGGC
Source organism: Stenotrophomonas sp. (assembly GCA_003484865.1). Taxonomy (GTDB): domain Bacteria; phylum Pseudomonadota; class Gammaproteobacteria; order Xanthomonadales; family Xanthomonadaceae; genus Stenotrophomonas. The sequence continues at coordinate 6,583 of DMZT01000481.1, read as the reverse complement.
AAGGTCTCCAACGTCACCGATTACGGCGCATTCGTCGAGATCGAGCCGGGCGTCGAAGGTCTGGTGCACGTCTCCGAAATGGATTGGACCAACAAGAACGTCAACCCGTCCAAGGTTGTGCAGGTCGGTGACGAAGTTGAAGTCATGGTCCTGGACGTCGACGAGGAGCGTCGCCGCATCTCGCTGGGCATGAAGCAGGTTGCCGCCAATCCGTGGGAAACCTTCGCTGCCATCCACAAGAAGGGCGACAAGGTGTCGGGCCAGATCAAGTCGATCACCGACTTCGGCATCTTCATCGGCCTGGACGGCGGTATCGATGGCCTGGTGCACCTGTCCGACATCAGCTGGAACACCACCGGCGAAGACGTGGTCCGCAACTACAAGAAGGGCGACAACCTGGACGCAGTGGTCCTGGCCGTCGATCCGGAGCGCGAGCGCATCAGCCTGGGCGTCAAGCAGCTGGAGCAGGATCCGTTCGGTCAGTACATGGCGGCCAACCCGAAGGGTTCCAAGGTCGAAGGCGTGGTCAAGGAAGTGGACGCCAAGGGCGCTACCATCGAACTGGCTGACGGCATCGAAGGCTACGTGGCCGCTCGCGACGTTGCGAACGAGCGCGTGGACGACGCGACCCAGTTCCTGAAGGTCGGCGACAAGGTGGAAGCCAAGTTCGTGGGCATGGATCGCAAGGGTCGTACCCTGCAGCTGTCGATCAAGGCCAAGGACGACGCTGAAATGCGCGAAGTGCTGGAGGAATACCAGTCCTCTTCGGCTTCCAGCGGCACCACCCAGCTCGGCGCGCTGCTGCGTGCACAGCTGAACGGCAACAAGTCCGAGTAATCGGTCTGTCGCTGTCGTAGTTTCCTGGGCGGCCCGGACATCAGTCCGGGCCGTTTCAGGGTCTGAGTTCCTCCCCAAGAGCCCGTAATGACCAAATCCGAGCTGATCGAAATCCTGGCGCGCCGACAGGCGCATTTGAAGTCGGACGATGTCGATCTGGCCGTGAAGTCGTTGCTGGAAATGATGGGTGGGGCGCTGGCCGGCGGGGATCGCATCGAGATCCGCGGGTTCGGCAGTTTTTCGTTGCACTACCGGCCCGCACGGCTGGGGCGCAATCCCAAGACCGGGGAATCGGTCGCGTTGCCGGGCAAGCATGTCCCGCACTTCAAGCCGGGCAAGGAACTGCGCGAGCGCGTCAGCGCCGTGGTACCGCTGGAAAGCGATCCTGCGTAGAGCGGACCGTTGGTCCGCTGCTTTTTTCGTTCCGGGCCTCTTTGTCCCGCTGCTCTATATTCCGCTACTCTTGAATCTCCCGGAACTGGAGCTGCTGCATGAACATCGTACGTCTGCTGATCCTGCTGGCGGTTCTGGTCGTGGGTCTCATCATCGGCGCCCTCAACTCGCAGCCGATCATCATCAGCCTGGGCTTTACCCAGATCAATTCCACCACCGGCGTGGCGATCATCATCGCCCTGTTGTCCGGTGCAATCATCGGCGGCGGCCTCGTGCTCGCCAGTGTGGTGATCCCGTTGTACGCCAAACTGCGCCGTGCGCAGAAGGCCGCGCCTGCCGTGGTCGTGGCACCCCCTTCTTCTTCTACATTCGACGGACGCTGAGCGCCGATGGAATTTGTCTCCGAGTGGTTCTGGTTCTTCCTGTTCCTGCCCCTGGCCGCGTTGTCGGGCTGGGTGATCGGGCGTCGCGGCGGTCAACGCCATGGCGACAACCAGGTCAGCCATCTGTCCAGCACGTACTTCCGCGGCCTGAACTATCTGCTCAACGAGCAGCCGGACAAGGCGATCGAGCTGTTCCTGCACATCGCCGAACTGGACAAGGAAACCTTCGAGACCCAGGTCGCGCTGGGCCATCTGTTCCGCCGCCGCGGTGAGGTTGATCGTGCGATCCGCCTGCACCAGGGCCTGGTCAACCGCGCGGACCTGAGTGATCAGCAGCGTGTCCAGGCACTGCTGGCGCTGGGTGAGGACTACATGAAGTCCGGCCTGCTTGATCGCGCCGAAACCGTGTTCACCGAGCTCGCCCAGATCGACCAGCGCGCACCGCAGGCGCTCAAGCACCTGATCGGCATCTACCAGGCCGAGCGCGACTGGGAAAAGGCGATCGACAACGCCAGCCGCTTCGAAGAGGTCACCGGCGAGCCGATGGGCAAGCTGATCGGGCAGTTCGAATGCGAGCTGGCCGAGCGTTACCGTGGCGCTGGCAAGATCGAAGAGGCCCGCGCGGCCATCGCGCGCGCCTACCAGGCCGATGCGATGTCGGTGCGTGCCGGCATCATCGAAGGGCGCCTGGAGAACGATGCGGGCAATGCCGAAGCCGCCGTGCGTGCCTTCGAGCGGGCCGCCCGCAACGATCCGGAGTACCTGCCGGAAGTGCTGCAGGCGCTGATGCAGAACTACCGCAAGGTCGGCGACCTCGGTGGCGCGCGCGCGTTCCTCTCGGAGATGACCGAGCACTATCGCGGCATTGCCCCGGTGCTGGCCCTGACCCAGCTGATGGAAGAGCAGGAGGGTGTCGCTCCGGCGCGCGCCTACCTCGGCCGCCAACTCAAGGATCGTCCGTCGGTGCGTGGCGAGTCGGCCCTGATCGACCTGACCCTGGCCGAGGGCGCGGATTCCACCGCGACCCTGCACGACCTCAAGCACATCACCGACCAGTTGCTGGTCCGCAATCCAGCGTACCGCTGCACCCGCTGTGGCTTCGGCGCGCGCACGCATCACTGGCAGTGCCCGAGCTGCAAGGAATGGGGCACCGTCAAGCCGCTGCTCAACTACGCGGTGCTCTGAACCATGATGGTCGCCTGGATGGCGGGGCTGCTGGCGGTGCTGGCGGTATCGGCGGGCCTCACCTGGGGCGCACGCGCCTATGCGCTGCGCCGCAATCTACTGGATGAGCCCGGCGAGCGCCGCAGCCACGGGGTGGCGACGCCACGCGGCGGCGGCATCGCGATCGTGCTGACCCTGCTGCTGGCCTGCGTGGTCGCCGCGGTGATCTGGCCCACGGCCGGACTCACCCTGGCGGTATTCGCGCTGGGGCTGGTGCTGGTCGCGGGCATCGGTTGGTGGGACGACCATCGGCCGCTGCCGGCGGTGCGTCGCCTGTTGGTCCATGTCATCGCGGCCGCGCTGCTGGCTGGGTTGGTCTGGCACGCCAGTGGCAATCCCTGGCAGGCGCTGCTGGCGCTGTTGTTTGCCACTTCGTTGATCAACATCTGGAACTTCATGGATGGGATCAACGGGATAGCCACCACGCAGGCGATCCTGGCCGGTCTCGCGTTCGCCCTTGTCCTGCCGCCACCTTACGGGCTGGCCGGCGTGGTGTTGGGGCTGGCCTGCCTGGGCTTCCTGCCGTTCAACTACCCGAAGGCGCGCATCTTCATGGGTGACGTGGGCAGCGGGGCGCTGGGCTATGCGATCGCGGCGCTGGTCTGTCTGGTCAGTGTGCGCACCGATATCCACTGGCTGCTGTTGCTGGTGCCGCTTTCGGCCTTTCTTGTGGACGCAGGCTTCACATTGCTTTCGCGCATCCTGTCCGGACAGCGCTGGATGGAACCCCACACGCAGCATCTCTATCAGCGCGCGGTGAAAGGTGGTGCAAGCCACACTTTCGTCACCGGGATGTATCTTGTTTTTGGAATATTCAGTGCGGCAGTGTTTAATGCATGCACGAATTTGCAGCCGAGGTGGGAGGCTGCCGTGGCCATCGCGTGGTTGATCTTCGCGTCCGGCCTTTGGCTGCTCCTGCGCAAGGGAATGCGCAACTAGAAGGATTACGTTGTTTATGACGCCTTGGCAGGACCGACTTACCGGCTTGATGCCCCGCGCGGCCATCGTCGCCCACGACCTGTTCATGGTCTGGGCGTGCTGGCAGTTGCTGCACGCCGGACGCTACTCGATGCTGGTCGACGCGCCGGCGTTGCCGCTGTGGAACATCGACACCTCGCTGGTGCTGGTCATCCAGGCCGTGGTGTTCTGGCGGGTGGGCCTGTACCGCGGCCTGTGGCGCTTTGCCAGCGTCGCCGATCTGCTCAATATTTTCAAAGCCAGCTTCATCGGCCTGCTCGCCATCGTGGTGGCCTTGGCGTACAAGCGCTTTGAAGGCGTGCCGATGTCGGTGCTGGTCATCTACCCCTTCGCGCTGTCCGCGCTGCTGGGCGCGCCGCGCCTGCTGTACCGCGCATGGAAGGACTATCAGGCGCTGCAGTCCGACGTCACCGCGCGCCGTGTGCTGATCCTGGGTGCCGGCCAGGCGGCCGAGGCCCTGGTCCGCGACCTGCGCCGCTCGGGTGATTTCGAGCCGGTCGGCCTGCTCGACGACGCCCCTCATCTGCAGGGCGCCAAGCTGCAGGGCCTGCCGATCCTGGGCACCCTGGAAGATGCCCCGGCCGTGGTCCGCGAGACCGCCGCCAAGCTGCTGGTGATCGCCATTCCCTCGCTGGATGCCGTGGGCATGCAGCGGGTGGTGGCCATCTGCGAAAGCACCGGGGTGCCGTTCCGGATGGTGCCCAAGCTCAACGACATCCTGCTGGGTCATTCCTTGCCGGGTGAGCTCAAGGAAGTGGCGATCGAGGACCTGCTCGGCCGCAAGCCGATCCTGCCGGACTGGGCGCTGATCCGTGGCTGGCTGGGCGGGCGCACCGTGCTGGTCACCGGCGCGGGCGGTTCGATCGGTTCGGAGCTGTGCCGCCAGTGTGCACGCCACGGGGCAGGGCGCATCGTCCTGGTGGAGATGAGCGAGCTGCTCCTGCTCACCATCGAGGCGGAGCTGCAGCGCAGCTTCCCGGATCTGGTGGTGGAAGCGGTGCTGGGTGACTGCGGCGACCCCGCGGTGATCCGCCATGCGCTGTCGCTGTCACGGGTGGACTCGGTCTTCCATGCCGCCGCCTACAAACAGGTGCCGGTGCTGGAGCGCCAGCTGCGCGAGGCGGTGCGCAACAACATCCTCTCCACCGAAACGGTGGCGCGCGCCTGCGTCGAAGCGCGCATCGAGCATTTCGTCTTCATCTCCACCGACAAGGCGGTCGATCCGGTCAACGCCCTGGGCGCCAGCAAGCGCTACGCGGAGATGATCTGCCAGAGCCTGGACCAGAAGACCAGCCACACCCGTTTCGTGACCGTGCGCTTCGGCAACGTGCTGGCCTCGGCCGGCAGCGTGGTGCCGGTGTTCCGCGAGCAGATTCTCAAGGGTGGCCCGGTCACCGTGACCGACCCGGAAGTCACCCGCTACTTCATGACCATTCCCGAGGCCTGTCAGCTGATCCTGCAGGCGGCCGCGTCGGCCTCGCATGGGGCGATCTATACGCTGGACATGGGCGAGCCGGTGCCGATCCGCGTGCTGGCCGAGCAGATGATCCGCCTGGCCGGCAAGCAGCCGTACAAGGACATCGCCATCGTCTATACGGGCCTGCGCCCGGGCGAGAAACTGCACGAAACGCTGTTCTATTCCGACGAAGATTATCGTCCGACCGCGCACCCGAAGATTCTCGAGGCCGGCGTACGCACGTTCGCGCGCGAACAGGTATTGGCCAATGTGCCGAAACTGCGCGAGGCGATTGCCAGCTACGATACTGATGCGATCAACAGCATTCTGTTTGCGACCATGCCGGAATTTTCTCCGCTGCAACAGGACGATCACGTCAGCTCTGCTAAAGTGCTCGCCTTTCCGGCGCGTGAGGCCACTAGGTTCTGATGAGCAAGCGTATTCGCAAGGCGGTATTTCCTGTCGCAGGGTTGGGAACGCGATTCCTTCCGGCTACCAAAACCGTTCCGAAGGAAATGCTGCCGATCATTGATCGGCCGTTGATCCAATATGCCGTGGATGAGGCGATCGAGGCGGGCTGTGATACGCTGATCTTCATCACCAACCGCTACAAGCATGCGGTCGCGGATTATTTCGACAAGGCCTACGAGCTGGAGCAGAAACTCGAGCGCGCCGGCAAGCAGGAGCAGCTCGAACTGGTTCGCCACGTGCTGCCCAATGGCGTGCGCGCCGTGTTCGTGACCCAGGCTGAAGCGCTGGGCCTGGGCCATGCGGTGCTGTGCGCCAAGGCGATTGTCGGTGACGAGCCGTTCGCCGTGCTGCTGCCGGACGATCTGATCTGGAACCGCGGCAACGGTGCGCTCAAGCAGATGGCCGACGCCAACGAAGCCACCGGCGCCAGCATCATCGCGGTCGAAGACGTACCGCATGACAAGACCGGCAGCTACGGCATCGTGGCCACCGAAGCCTTCGACGGCCGCCAGGGCAGGATCAGTGCCATCGTCGAAAAGCCCAAGCCCGAAGATGCCCCGAGCGACCTGGCCGTGGTCGGCCGTTACGTGCTCAGCCCGAAGATCTTCGAGCTGCTCGAAGCAACCGGGACCGGTGCAGGTGGCGAAATCCAGCTGACCGACGCGATCGCCGAGCTGCTCAAGAGCGAACGTGTCGACGCGTTCCGCTTTGAAGGCCGTCGCTTCGACTGCGGCACCCATCTGGGCCTGGTCGAAGCCACGATCCGCTTTGCGCTCGACAACGAGAAGCTGGCCGGTCCGGCGCGCGAAGTGCTCCAGAAGATGCTGGCTGAAGGCGGAGG
>DMZT01000479.1:3327-11006 GCA_003484865.1 Stenotrophomonas sp. | reverse complement strand
TCGCGTGGGCGGCATGGCATTCGGCAGCGAACAGGGCAGGCCAGTGCAGCGCACCTTCCTCGGGCGACTCCGGCCCCGGCCATTGCGCCAGAACGGCGTCGGCCAGACCGGCCAGCTCCTGCAACCGGGCGAGCAGCTGTGCCGTCCCACGGGGTTGGTCGGTACGCGTTGCCGCCAGGCGCTGGCGAAGGTGGTTGAGCGCCTCGCCCAGGAGTGCGTCAGCGGGGCGATGGCGCTGCCGTTCCTCTTCCAGCACACCGAGCGTATCGGCCAGGCCATCGAAGGTATGTGGCGCCAGCACCGGCGCGTCCACCAGCGCGAGCAGGCCTTGGCGCAGCGTCAGCAGGTGGCCGGCCAGGTTGCCGCTGTCCACGGTGGAGACGTAGCGCGGCTGCAGCGGCGCCAGGGTTTCGGTGTCGTACCAGTTCAGGAAGTGGCCGCGATGGCGCGGCAGCTGGTCCAGCGTATCGAAGGTGAGGGCGGTACGTTCCGCGACCGCGCCCAGCTGGAGCCAGCCGAAATCCCACGCGGACAGATTGGCCAGCAGGGACAGGCCGATGTTGGTCGGCGAGGTGCGCCGCGCCACCACCAGCGTCGGGTGCTCCTGGATATTGTCCGGCGGCAGCCAGTGATCCTGCTCGCGCACCCACGCCTGGAAGAACGACCAGGTGCGCCGCGCCAGCCGGCCCAGGAATGCCCGCTGGGTCACGGACAGTTCGGCCACGCTTGCGGCCGGCGGCCGGCCCAGCCACGCCATCAACGCGGGCGCGAAGGTCCACGCCAACAGCAGGGGCAGGGCGACAGGCAGGGCGTGCGGAGCCACGCTGGCCACGACCGCCGCCAGCGCAACCGCCAGCACCGACGCCGGCGCCATCACCCGCCATTCCGCGCCGCGGTCGCTACCGAGGCGGCGCTCGACTTCGCTGGAGGGGTTCCATTGCAGCAGATGGCGGCGGGTGACGGTCATGCGCCAGAGCGTGCGCAGCACCGCGCCACCGGCCAGCAACGCTTCGTAGGGCAGACACGCGACCTGGGTGGCCGCGCGCAGCAACGACTGCAGCGTGCCGCGCCCGACCATGATGTAGTGCGCTTCCAGCGGCGTGTCGTCCGGAACGCTCAGCGCATCGCGCAGCATGCCGATCAGCGGCGGCGCGAACCACAGCGCCAGCACCCATGCCGTCCACGCAGCCGGGTTTTCGGCATACAGCCAACCCGCCACCAGCAAGGCCAAGGCGGCGATCGGCACCAGGCTCCGGCGCAGGTTGTCCAGCAACTTGCCGCGCGACAGCAGGCTGAGCCGGTTGCGTTCCCATCCCGATCCCGGGCGCGGTGTCCACGGCATCAACCAGGGCAACAGCTGCCAGTCGCCGCGGATCCAGCGCGCACGGCGCTTGGCATCGGCGGCGTAGCGTTCGGGATAGTCCTCGTATAGGCGCACATCGCTGACCAGGCCGGCGCGTGCATAGCAGCCTTCCAGCAGGTCGTGGCTGAGGATGCGGTTCTCGGGCAGGCGGCCCTCGAGCGCATGCTCGAACGCTTCGACGTCATAGATGCCCTTGCCCACGAACGAGCCTTCGTCGAACAGGTCCTGGTAGACATCCGAGACCATGCGCGAGTACGGATCGATGCCGGGCTCGCTGCCGAACATCCGCGCAAACCGCGAGGTGCGGCGCGTGCCCAGACTGGTGCCGACGCTGGGCTGCAGGATGCCGTAGCCCTCCACCACGCGTTGCAGCGCCGGATCGAAGCGCGGGCGGTTGAGCGGGTGCGCCAACGTGGCGACGAAGGCGCGTGCGGCATCCCGCGGGAGCTGCGTGTCCGAATCTAGGGTGATGACGTAGCGGACCCCGACCAAGGCGGCCGTGTCACCGACGGTGCGCATGAACGCGGTCGCATCGCCTTGGCGGAGCAGGGCATTGAGCGCTGCCAGCTTGCCGCGCTTGCGCTCGAGTCCCATCCACACCCCTTCACCCGGGTTCCATTGCCTGGGGCGGTGCAACAGGTAGAAGCGATCGCCGCGCTCGGCCGCGTAGCGACTGTTCAATTCCTCGATCCGCTCCACGGCATGCGCAAGCAGGGTGTCGTCCGTCGGCGTCTCGGCGGCCGCAGCGTCGAGGAAGTCCGTCAGCAGCACAAAGCGCAGCTGAGGATCGCGGTTGGCCAGGAAGCGGACCTCCAGCGCTTCGGTCAGGACATCGATGCCGTCAATGCTGGACAGCATCGAGGGGACCGCGACCACGGTGGAGCAGGCCACAGGGATGCCTTCGCTGAAATCGAGCTTGGGCAGCGGCCGGGGGGTGACCAGTACCGTGGCGGTCCAGTTCACCAAAACGATGCCCAGCTCGCTGAACACCAGCAGCCCGAACAGTGCGGCCAGCCACACGGGCACGGCGCCACTGCCCGAGGCCAGCAGGCCAGCGGTGGCCACCACGGCCAGCAGGGCGATCGGCAGCAGGTACAGGGCAAGTGGCACGCGATGCGCCCGTAGTCGGGCCTTGCGGTGGCGCGGTGCTGCCTCGGCCACCGCGTCCACGGTGGCGTCCACGCCTTCGCCGACAAGCCAATAGCCCACGTGCGTACGTGGCCCATCGAGCGGCTCAGCGGCCCGTGCCAGGTCCAATGCGATGGTCGCAACGCGTTCTTCGGCGACGCGACTACCGCGGGCGATCTTCTCTACGACATGGCGATAGGCGTCGCGGGTGCCGAAATCCATCTGCGGATAGACGGCCATCGGGTCTTCCCGCAGCCGCTGCTCGACCACACTCATGTCTTCGACAAAGGTGCGCCAATCCATGGTGGAGAGGAAGCGCAGGCTGCCGATGCTGTTGCCGATGGAGACCTGATCCGCCGCTTGTTGCTGCCCCTCGGCGGCGACCAGCTCGTCGATGCGCTGCCCAGCCGCGGCGGCCCACTGTTCCAGCCAGGCGACGGGCATGGCCCACGCGCCGCCGCGCCCTTGCAGCGAGCGGGTCAGCTCGGCGATGAACGCGCCGGTCAAGGGCGGCTCGGAGCGTGCCATGTCGGCCACCACCAGGACGACATCGGTCGGGGTGTCGGACGCCGCGCGATTGAGGTTGTCCGCCCATTGGGCCGCCAGGCCACGGTCCGTCCCGTCGCGCATCACCCGTGCGGCCATACGCCGCAGATTCTCCAGCAGGGCCAGACGCAGCATGATGGGAACGGCCCACAGTTCGCCCAGGCTCAGCGGCGCGAGCGACTGGTACGAGGCGATGAAGCGGCCCAGCGTATCGCCGTCAATCCGGCCATCCCCATGCGCGATGGCCTGCATCGACAGCTCATACACCCGCGGCAACCCGGCCGAGGGGCCGGCGACAAGCGACGGCAGCTGCCGACTGTAGCCGCGTGGCAGGTGGCGGCGCGCGGTCTGGATCTGTTCTTCGATCAGGTAGTAGTTGTCGAGCAGCCATTCCCCGGCGGGGGTCACCGGCCGCTGTTCGCGCACTACGTTGCTCAGCAGCGTGTTGGCATCTTCCAGGACACGCTCGTTGGCCTGCAGGCGATCGAGCAGGCGCTCTGCGCCAGGCCGCATCCGCACCCGGTGCTGGCGCGCAAGGGCGCGGCCGTACACCTCCATCTGTTCAACGCTGTACAGCGCGGCACGCAGGGGGACCTCGGTGGCTTCGATGGCCGGGACCGAGGCCTGGCGCTCACGCCAGCGCCAACGGACAAGACGACGCAGGCGGAGCCAACGACCAAAAAGACGGCGAAAGTGGGGCATGGTTTACCGAGGGGGGAGGTCGCGTCCTTGCATAGTTGCATTCGGGGTGGCGTGGTTGCTGTGAAGGGCGCGAGTGCGAGCGGCCCGAATGGTCGCGGCGCAACCTCAGGCGGTCGGCACCGTGCCGCCATCGATTGTGTACTCCGCGCCGGAGATGGACGCCGCCCGCGGCGAGACCAGGAACGCAATCAGATCGGCTACCTCGGCTGGCTTGGCTGGGCGCCCCAGCGGAATGCCGCCCAGCCCCTGCATGACCTGCTGTTTGGCACCCTCATAATCTGTGCCTGCATTGGAGGCAATCCGCTCGACGAAGGCGATCGCAGCGTCTGTCTCGATCCAGCGCGGCGACACGCGGACCACGCGCACCCCCTTGGGGGTGACTTCCTTGGAGAGGGCCTTGCTGTAGGTGGACAACGCCGCCTTCGCTGCGGCATAGGCAATCGTGGCGTCATGCAGCGGCAGTAGGCGCTGGATCGACGTCACATGCAGAATCACTCCCGCGCCCTGGGCGATCATGGCGGGCAAGCAGGTGCGATCCATCCGCACCGCCGACATCAAGTTCAGATCGAGCGCTTTGGTCCACTCCATATCGTCCAGCCGAGCGAAGCCACCCGCCGGCGCCGACGACCCGCCCACCACGTTGATCAGAATGTCGAGGGTGCCGAGATGGCGTGTGGTTACCTCCCACGTCTGGCGTACGCCTTCGGCGGTAGCGAGATCCGCCGCTACATAGTGCACGCCATCGACAGGGTTCTTCGGCGCCGATAGCGCGGCCGCCACGACACGTGCCCCCAGCCTCGATAACAGATCGACGACCGCAGCACCCAGGCCACGGGCACCGCCTGTCACCAGCACCCGCTTGCCTGTCAATTGAAGATCGAAGGTCATGGGGCAATCTCCAGCGAGGCGATCTTGCCGCGTTCCAGAATGAAGATGTAGCGCAGGTCAACCGGGCTGCCCTGGAAGTTGCCCGACACTTCGCTGGTCACGATATAGCTGCGATCCAGCGTCTCCACCGCTCGGGGGTGGGCGACATAGGTGTATTTCGCCGAGGAGGCGTCTTTCCATGCTTCGATCGCAGCTGTACCTGAATGGGTAGTCCTTTCATCCAGCACGCGCCCGTTGGGCGTGAAGCAGCGGGCAACCGCCCGGCCGTCGTGCTGGTCGGCGACAAAATAGGCCGCGATCGGTTCGGGAAGATCGAGTCTTTGCATGTCAGGTCTCCGTTGTGGTGGACGGCGCCAGATTGACTCGTTCTTTGTGGTAACAGAATCACCTACTATCTGAGCAGGCTATGTAGAAACGAGTGCACAATGCGCGGCTCTGAATTCGCAGAACTGAAGGCGTTCGTCGCCATCGTGGACAGGTCAAGCTTCGCCAAGGCGGCCGATCACCTGGGACTCTCCCGGTCCGCCCTCAGTCAGACCATCCGCCAGCTGGAGGCGCGACTGGGTGTGCGCCTGTTGAACCGGACCACGCGCAGCGTTTCTCCCACCGAGCCGGGCAGGCGGCTGCACGAACGCATGGCGCCCATGCTGCGGGAAATGGACGCGGCCGTGGCGGAGGCGGTAGACACACGGACACGTGCCTCGGGAACGCTGCGCATTAACACGCTCAGCATGGCTGCCAAGCGACTGATCGCGCCTCGGCTTGGGCGTTTCGCAGGTGCCCATCCCGATGTGGTCTTGGACATCGTGATCAATGACGCCCTGAGCGACATCGCCGGCGAAGGCTTCGATGCCGGCATCCGCGTGGGCAATCGCGTGCAGAAGGACATGGTTGCGGTCCGAATGACGCCGGATGTCGAACTGCTTGCCGTCGCATCCCCGGACTACCTTGCCCGCCACGGTGAACCCAGAACGCCTGAGGACCTGAGCCGACACGCCTGCATCCTTTGGCGCTTCCCCGGCAGCGGCAGGATTGCGGGCTGGGAGTTCAGTAAAGCGGGGAAAACGGTCGAGTTCTTTGGGGAAGGAAACGTGATCTCCAACCACCAGGACATCATCGTGCCCGCAGCGTTGCAGGGACTTGGAATCCTGTACGCCTATAACGATGATGACATCGCCGAGGCACTGCGCGATGGCCGACTGCGGCGCGTGCTGGCGGACTGGTCGCCCAAGGTCCCTGGCCTTTACCTGTACTACTCGAGCCGACGGCATATGCTGCCGGCGTTGCGGGCTTTCATCGATTGCATGCTGGATCGAGACCTGGGCGGTGAAGCGGGGTGATCGGCGCGGAGTGGACGATCAGCGGCCGGTTGGGAGGGCTGCCTTTCCCAGCTACCCGCTTTTCGTCCGAGTGCGGGCGCGGGATAGGACGGGTGATTAGGGATCGTTATCGAGGGTGAAGCGTACTTTCGCTTCTGGCTGAAAGCGGACACTGCTTGACCCATGCCTTGCCAATCTGTAGCGCTCGTCGGCCTTGACTGCTGTCGGTGGGCGAGCACTAGCGCGCCCGGGCCGCCGGTTTCGTCCTTGATCGAAGCCACAGCTGCCCGAGCATCGAAGGCCATTATCCAGGCCGCGACCGGACGAAATAGCGGGTCATCAGCTCCCACGTGCTCGTGCAGTGTCGCCAAACAGAGCTCCCACTAAGTGTCGATGACCGCTTCGTGCTCACCGACCGAGATTCGGGTCTGCCAGCTATCCGCTGCGGCACCAGCCCGGCTCCTCAAGACTTACGGCAGCTCGTTGTGACGGAGCCAGGCTGTAGCTCGCCGTCATGGACGACAAATTGCCCGCGACTGTGGGCGACCCAGACTGCCTGCGTTGCGCATCGGCGTCTGGACAAATTGGCCGTACATGTCTGGCCATGCTCGGAACAGAACGAACGCGTGCTCCATACCCTACCGCTTATCCGAAAACCGTCGCGCGGTATACACGCAGCCCGTGGACGGGTGCAGGGTCGCGCCAATCGGGGGGGGGCGAGAATCAAGGAGGGAGGCACGATGCCCCTGCACGTACTCGTCTACTGCAGCCAGGCTATACCCGGGCTGACCTTTGACCAAATTGACGACCTGGCCAAGGACGCCGCTGCCCATAACGCAATCGCGGGCGTTACCGGGGTATTGCTCACCGATGGCAAAAGGTCCCTTCAGTACCTTGAAGGGCCGGAGGAAGGGTTGGCCCTGGCCTATTCCCGGATCATCAACGCTACCAGCCATCTGGGCGTCATAGAGCTAGGCCGCAGCGAAGGTGGCCCGAGACGCCTCCCGTACTGGTCCATGCGCTGGTTGCCGGTGGAAACTGAAGACCTCCGTATCGCAGAGGTGAGCGACTGGCGGGGGCTGGGCAGCCGCGACGAAGTGGATATCGACCAAGTCCCGACCGGTATTGAGGGCGTCGCCCAACTGGTGATTCCCTATGTCGATGTGGGGCCGCTCAACACTGGTCCGAGAGGTAGCCCACTGCTGTGAAGTCATGGCCTGTCGCGTCATTTTCACAGTATCTAAGAGGCATTCCGCTCCCACAACGGGGGAGACATTCAACAACAGTTGCTGGATGGCTTTGGAGGACGTGTGGCGGATTCGCAGGCACACCTCAGCCGTACGGCAAGCCGTAGGATTGCCCGCCATACTCCCCCCCGGACTTCCATGACGCTCCGTTGCCTCACGCCCTGACGGGAAGGTCTACGCCGTCATGTGCGACGGGGTCTAGGTGGTTAGCTGCAGCAACTGCTCGCTTGCGATCAAGGGCGAGAACAGCTCCACGAGCGCCTTGAGATCGCCGAGGTGTGGCGCACGAAGCTTTTGCCGAAACCGTTCCTTGCGCCGGCAACTAGCGTCCAGCTGGGCTTCGCCGCCGGGGCGCGCTTCCCAAAGCGTACTTTCAATCCCGCCGGGCTCGTATCGCGCTTGGTTTGCCCAGCCATGGAATCTACCTATTCCCCGGCGAGGCAAGACGGTAAAATGAGGGCCGGATGGACCGGGCCTCCGGAGTTG
>DMZT01000479.1:0-3204 GCA_003484865.1 Stenotrophomonas sp. | reverse complement strand
GACCGGGCCTCCGGAGTTGCCCGGTGTCTCGCACTGAGATAAGCCACGCTGTCCGCACCGCGAACCTGGTGGTGCGCTTCCAGCGCAAGGGCCCGGTGTCGTATCCTGTTACGACCGCAGGATGCGGAGGGCAGGGGCCTACATGTCAGACGGAATCAACACGCAAGCAGACGCTGAGATCCAGAACGCCGCCGACGCCTTCGTCGCGAAGTGGCAAGGTGTCACCGCCTCTGAGCTGTCCACCTCCCAGTCCTTTCTGATCGAGCTGAGCCAGCTGCTGGGCTTGGATACCCCGCATGCCACGGCCGAACAGGACTACATGTTCGAGCGACCGATCACCTTCGCCCACGGCGATGGCAGCACCAGCGCCGGACGCATTGATCTGTACCGCCGCGGCGCGTTCGTGCTGGAGTCCAAGAAGCTGCGCCAGGGTGCGCACACCAAGGGCTTCGATGATGCCATGCTGCGCGCCCGCAGCCAGGCCGAAGGCTATGCCCGCGCCCTGCCGGCTACTGAGGGCCGACCGCCGTTCCTGATAGTGGTCGATGTGGGGCATCGCATCGAGCTGTACTCCGAGTTCAGCCGCTCCGGTGCCACCTACACCCCCTTCCCCGATCCGCGCAGCCACCGCATCGCGCTGGCCGACCTCCGTCAACCCGAGGTCCGCAACCGCCTGCGCCGCGTCTGGCTAGACCCGCTCGGCCTTGATCCCAGCCGGGAGTCCGCGCGTGTCACCCGCGAGATCGCCACCCGGCTGGCCAAGCTCGCCCAGAGCTTGGAGCAGGCCCGGCACGACCCCGAGGTCGTCGCCCAATTCCTGATGCGCTGCCTGTTCACCATGTTTGCCGAGGACGTGAAGCTGCTGCCGCAGGACAGCTTCCGCCAATTGCTGATCAAACACGCCGAGCAGCCCGACATCGCCATGCGCATGCTGGCCCAACTCTGGCGGGACATGGACAGCGGCGGCTTCTCGGCCGTGATTGCCGGCGACGTGCTGCGGTTCAACGGCAAGCTGTTCAAGCAGCCTGACACCTTGCCGTTGGACACGGCGCAACTGACACTGCTGATCGAAGCCGCCCGTGCCGACTGGAAGCACGTCGAGCCGGCGATCTTCGGCACGCTGCTCGAGCGCGCGCTCAGCCCCGGCGAGCGCCATAGGCTGGGTGCCCACTACACCCCGCGCGCCTATGTAGAGCGCCTCGTGCTGCCGACTGTGATCGAACCGCTGCGCAAGGAGTGGGGCGAGGCCCAGGCGGCCGCGATGACCCTTGCCGCCGAGGACAAACCCGACGACGCGGTGAAGGAACTGCGCCGCTTCCACCACCGATTGTGCATCGTGCGCGTGCTCGATCCTGCCTGTGGCAGCGGCAACTTCCTCTACGTCACCTTGGAACACCTCAAGCGACTAGAAGGCGAAGTGCTGCTGTCCCTGGATGAACTTGGCTACCGCCAGACCGGCCTGGCACTGGACGGCGAACGCGCCGACGCCACCGCCGGCGAGACCGTCGACCCACACAACCTGCTGGGAATCGAACTCAACCCACGTGCCGCCGCAATCGCCGAAGTCGTGCTGTGGATTGGCTACCTTCAATGGCACTTCCGCACCCGCGGCGACGTGTTCCCCCCGCAGCCTGTGATCCGCGACTTCCGCAACATCGAGAACCGCGACGCCGTGCTGGCGTATGACCGGCTTGAGTTTGAGCTGGACGATCGCGGCATTCCGTTGACCCGCTGGGATGGCGAAACAATGAAGGTCTCCCCGGTGACCGGCGAGAAGGTGCCGGACGACACCGCTCGCAAGCCAGTGGTGCGCTACGTCAACCCGAGACAGGCCGCATGGCCGGACGCGGATTTTGTAGTGGGGAATCCGCCGTTCATTGGTAAGCGTAACATGCGAAATGCACTCGGCGATGGCTACGTCGAAGCGCTGCGAGCGGCATGGTCCGATGTTCCCGAGTCAGCAGACTTTGTTGTTTATTGGTGGCACCGTGCCGCAAACCTAGCACGTACTGGCCAGGTGCTGAGATTTGGATTCATCACGACCAACAGCCTACGCCAGACCTTCAATCGGCGCGTGATTGAGTTGCACCGCGAAGACAAGAGGCAGCCGCTGTCGCTCGTCTACGCGATTCCGGACCATCCGTGGGTAGACAGCATTGATGGAGCGGCTGTTCGAATTGCGATGACTGTTGGCGAGGCTGGCGGGCGCCAAGGGCGGCTACTCACGGTTACCGCGGAGCAAGCCACGTCAGATGGCGAGATAGGTGTCCAACTCGACGAAACAAGCGGAATCATCCAGGCCGACCTGACCGCAGGTATCAATCTCGCCACAGCGATACCTCTTCGCTCCAATCTAGAGCTATCGAATATTGGCGTCATTCCGCTTGGGGCGGGATTTATCGTCTCCCGTGAGCAGATGAAAGAACTCGCGACTGGATTTGACGAACACGTCACTAGTCGCTTGTTTCGCGAGTATCGAAATGGCAAGGATTTAGCTGATCGCCCGCGCGGCGTGTATGCGATTGACACCTTTGAATTGTCTGAAGATCAGCTTCGGACCACCGCTCCAAGTGTTTGGCAATGGCTTTACGATCACGTAAAGCCCGGGCGTGATCAGAACGCGAGAAAGAATCGACGAGAACGCTGGTGGCGCTATGGCGAAGAGCACCCGAGAGTTCGTCGCGCCATTGCTGGACTGCCGCGTTACATCGCTACGGTGATGACGGCGAAGCACCGGATTTTTCAGTTTCTGGATGGAGAGCTCCTGCCGGACCAAAAGCTTGTAGCAGTTGGTTTGGATGACCCCAAGTACTTAGGGGTTCTCTCGAGTGTCGTACATGGAGTCTGGGCACTTGCTACCGGCAGTCGGCTCGGGGTTGGGAACGACCCCGTTTATGTAAAGACACTTGGCTTCGAGTGCTTCCCTTTTCTAGACTTCCACGCCGCAGAAGAATTCGGCGGCGCCATTGGCGCAGCCCCTGTCGATGAGAACGGCTGGGCAGGAGAGTCTCAGACCAACGGCGAGTACCTCTCCGATCGCATCCGCACCCTCGCCGAACAACTCGACGCCCACCGCAAGCTGCAGCAGGAGCGACACCCAGGGCTCACCATGACCGGCATGTACAACGTGCTGGAGAAACTGCGCAGCGGCGATGTTTTGACACCGAAGGACCGCACCCTCCACGAACAGGGTCTGGTCTCGGT
>DMZT01000356.1 GCA_003484865.1 Stenotrophomonas sp. | reverse complement strand
GAGGAAGCGGTGGAAGTGGCGCGCCAGCAGGTCGCCAACGGCGCGCAGATTCTCGACGTCAACATGGACGAGGGCCTGATCGATTCCGAAAAGGCGATGACGCGCTACCTCAACCTGATCATGTCCGAGCCGGACATCGCCCGGATTCCGGTGATGGTCGACTCCTCCAAGTGGAGCGTGATCGAAGCGGGGCTGAAGTGCCTGCAGGGCAAGAGCGTGGTCAACTCGATCTCGCTCAAGGAAGGCGAAGCGCAGTTCATCGAACAGGCGCGCAAGGTACTGCGTTACGGCGCAGCGGCCGTGGTGATGGCCTTCGATGAAGAAGGTCAGGCCGATACGTGCGCGCGCAAGGTCGAGATCTGCACCCGCGCCTACCGGGTCCTGACCGAGCAGGTCGGCTTCCCGCCACAGGACATCATCTTCGACCCGAACATCTTCGCCGTCGCCACCGGCTTCGAAGAACACGACAACTACGCGGTCGACTTCATCGAAGCTACCCGCATCATCAAGCGGACGTTGCCGCACTGCCATGTCTCCGGCGGCGTCTCCAACGTGTCGTTCTCCTTCCGCGGCAATGAAACCGTGCGCCAGGCGATCCACTCGGTGTTCCTGTTCCATGCCATCGGCGCGGGCATGGACATGGGCATCGTCAACGCCGGCGCGATGCCGATCTACGATGATCTCGACGCCGAGCTGCGCGAGCGCGTTGAGGATGTGATCCTCAACCGCCGCAGCGATGGCACCGAGCGCCTGCTGGAGATCGCCGAGCGCTACAAGGGCAAGAAGGGCGAAGTGCGCGGCGAAGACCTGGCCTGGCGCGAGAAGCCGGTCAATGACCGCCTTGCCCATGCGCTGGTGCACGGCATGGATGCGTGGGTCGAGCAGGACACCGAAGAGGCGCGTGCGCGTTCGACCCGTCCGCTGGATGTGATCGAAGGGCCGCTGATGGACGGCATGAACATCGTGGGCGACCTGTTTGGCGCCGGCAAGATGTTCCTGCCGCAGGTGGTCAAATCCGCACGCGTGATGAAGAAGGCGGTGGCCTACCTGCTGCCGTACATCGAGGCGGAAAAGGCCCGCAGCGGCGACACCGCCAAGAGCAACGGCAAGATCATCATGGCCACGGTCAAGGGTGATGTGCACGACATCGGCAAGAACATCGTCGGTGTGGTCCTGGCCTGCAACAATTTCGACGTGGTCGATCTGGGCGTGATGGTCCCGGCGCAGAAGATCCTGGACGCCGCGCGCGCCGAGAACGCCGACATCATCGGCCTGTCCGGCCTGATCACGCCCTCGCTGGAAGAGATGAGCCACGTCGCCCGCGAGATGGAGCGCCAGGGCTTCACCATGCCGCTGATGATCGGCGGTGCGACCACCTCGCGCGCGCACACCGCGCTGAAGATCGACCCGCATTACAAGGCGCCCACGGTGTGGGTGAAGGATGCCTCGCGCGCGGTCGGCGTGGCGCAATCGCTGATCTCGCGTGAGCTGCGCGATGCCTTCGTGGCCGCCAACGAGGCCGACTACGCCGACATCCGCCAACGCCACCGCAACCGCGGCGACGCCAAGCGGTTGGTCACCCTCGCCAAGGCACGCGCCCAGCGGTTCGTGGGCGACTGGGGCAACTACACACCACCGGCGCCGCGCAAGCCGGGCTTGCATGTGCTCGACGATTACCCACTGGCCGACCTGGTCGAGGTGATCGACTGGACCCCGTTCTTCCAGGCCTGGGAACTGGCCGGCAAGTTCCCGGCGATCCTGACCGATGAGATCGTCGGCCCGCAGGCCACCGATCTGTACCAGGACGCCCGCGCGATGCTCACCCGCATCGTCGAGGAGAAGTGGCTGACCGCCAAGGCCGTGTTCGGCCTGTGGCCAGCCAACAGCGTCGGCGATGACGTGCACCTGCGCACCGACAACGGCCCGGCCGTGCTGCACTTCCTGCGCCAGCAGGTGGACAAGCCGGTCGAACGCCCGGATTTCTGCCTGGCCGATTTCATCGCCCCGGCCGACAGCGGCAAGCAGGATTGGATCGGTGCGTTCGCGGTGACCGCCGGCATCGGCATCGACCCGCACGTGGCCCGCTTCGAGGCCGATCACGACGATTACAACGCGATCCTGCTCAAGGCGCTGGCCGACCGCCTGGCCGAAGCGCTGGCCGAGCGCCTGCACCAGCACGTGCGCATGGATTACTGGGGCTACCAGCCCGATGAGCAGCTGGACAACGAATCGCTGATCGCCGAAAAGTACGCCGGCATCCGTCCTGCCCCGGGCTATCCGGCCTGTCCGGAACACAGCGAGAAGGCCACGCTGTTCCGCTTGCTGGATGCCGAGCGCAACGCGGACATGCAGCTGACCGAGAGCTTTGCGATGCTGCCCACCGCGGCGGTGTCGGGCTATTACTTCAGCCACCCGCAGAGCCAGTATTTCGTGGTCGGCCGGGTCACCCGTGAGCAGGTGGTCGACTATGCCAAGCGCAAAGGCGTGGACCGCGTGCAGGCCGAGCGCTGGCTGGCCTCGAACCTGGATTACGATCCGGAATGACCGCGTCACCCGACCAACGGTCGGGTGCTACCGGCGTGCCGGCATAATGCACGGGTAGGCACCCACTGTTTGCGGGTGCGCGCCCTCCGAGACCCTGCATGACCGCCCTCCCCCGCGACGCCGTACCGGCCGTCCGCCTGTCGTCGTTCTACCTGTTCTATTACGCCGCCCTGGGCGCGTTCACGCCGTACTGGTCGTTGTTCCTGACCTCGCGTGGCATGAGCGTGACCGCGATCAGCGTGATGATGGGCATCTGGTACGCCACCCGCATCGTGGCCCCCACCACCTGGACCTCCCTCGCCGCCGCCTCGCCGCGCCCGATCTTCTGGCTGCGGCTGGGCTGCGTGCTCACCCTGCTGACCTTCTGCGCGTTCCTGCTGCCATTGCCGCAGCCGTGGCTGTACCCGGCGATGATCGCGTTCTGCTTCTTCTACAACGCGGTGATGCCGCAGTTCGAATCGATCACGTTGACGCACCTGGGCAGCGACAGCCATCGCTATGGGCTGATCCGGGTCTGGGGCTCGCTGGGCTTCATCGCCGTGGTGATGCTGTTCGGCTGGATCATCGAAGGCGACGGCGGTGCCGGCAACGCGCATCTGCTGCCGTGGTTGATGCTGCCGCTGTTCGGCCTGCTGACCGCCTCGGGCTTTGCCAACCACTACGCACGCAACCTGCAGCGCACTGACGGCGATGCCAGTGGCTTCTGGGCGATCGTGCGCAAGCCGCAGGTGCTGGCGTTCTTCCTGGCCGCGTTCATGGAGCAGCTGTCGTTCGGCCCGTACTACACGTTCTTTTCGGTCTACATGGATCACCACGGCTATGCGACCTCCACCCTGGGCGTGCTGTGGACGGTCGGGGTGGTGTTCGAAGTGGGCGTGTTCTTCACCATCGGGCGCTTCTTCCGGCGCTATGACGCCAGCTGGATGCTGCTGATCGCCCTGCTCAGTTCCACCGTGCGCTGGGCGGTCACCGCGCTGTTCCCGGAGAACCTGCCGGTGATGCTGGTCGCCCAGACCGCGCATGCACTGGGCTTCGCCGCCTTCTTCGCCGCCGCGATGCAGATGCTGGCCACCTACTTCCCCGGGCGCCTCAACGGCCATGGCCAGGGCTTGTTGTACGGCTTCTCCTCCGGGGTGGGCGGCGTGCTCGGCGCGCTGATCGCGGGCCAGTTGTGGCCGATCGATCAGGGCCGTACCGCGTTCCTCGTGGGCAGCGGGTTTGCGCTGGCCGGCGCCTTGCTGTGCTTCTTCGCGATCAGCCTGCCGCTGCTGCGCGCGCGCACGCGCTGATCATCCGCTGCCGGTAATGCCGGCCAGTGGCCGGCAACCCGATCCCCCGGATGGGGTAGGCTCAAGGCTCCCCTGACTGGAGCCGCCGATGCGACCGACCCGCCTGTGGGCGCTGCTGCTTGCCGCCACCACCGCCCTGCCTGCCGCAGCCGAGCCGATCCTGTTCGACAATGCCCGTGTCTTCGATGGCACGCGCGACCTCGGCATCACACCGGTACTGATCGACGGCGCGCGGATCGTGCATGTCGGCACGCCGCTGCCGGCGGCCGCCACCGGCGTGCGCCGCATCGATTACACCGGCAAGACCCTGTTGCCCGGCCTGGTCAGCGACCATGCCCATGTTGGCAACACGCAGGGGCTGGAGCACGGCGACCGTTTCTACACCCATGACAACGTGGTGCGTGACCTGCGCCAGTTCCAGCGCTACGGCATCACCACGGTGACGGCGCTGGGCATGAACGGCGCGGACTTTTTCGCCATCCGCCAAGCGGTGAACGCCGATCCCGGCCTGGGTGCGCAGCTGTATGGCGCCGGCGGCGGTATCGGCGCCCCGGATGGCGCACCCCCGGCAGATACCATGGGTCTGCGCCATGACCCGGTGGCACGGCCGCGCAACGCCGAGCAGGCGCGCGCGGCCGTGGCCATCCAGCACGCCGATGGCGTGGATCTGATCAAGCTGTGGGTCGATGATCTCGGCGGCAAGCGTCCGATGATGACCCCGGAGGTCTACCGCGCGGCCATCGCCGAAGCACATGGGCGCGGGCTCAAGGTCGCTGCCCACATCCACGATCTCGAGCAGGCCCGCGACCTGGTCGATGCCAACGTCGACATCCTCGCCCACGGTATCCGCGACCGCGCGGTGGACCCGATGCTGGCGCGGAAGATGCGCGACCAGGGCACCTGGTACATCCCCACCATCGCCATCGACGAGGCCAACTACAGGTATGCAGAGCATCCGCTGGCATTGCAGCAGCCCTTCCTGCGCCAGGCACTGCACGCCGATGTGCTGGCGCGCTGGTCGCAGCCGGAGTGGCAGCGCAGCCAGCTGGCCAGCGATGGCATACCGGCCGCACGCAAGGCGGTCGCAACCAATCTGGACAACGTGCGCCGCCTGCATGCGGCCGGGGTGAAGCTTGGCTTCGGCACCGATGCCGGCGCGATGCCGCAACGGGTGATCGGCGTGGCCGAACACCGGGAACTGCAGCTGTTGGTGGAGGCCGGGCTGACGCCCTCCGAAGCCTTGCAGGTCGCCACCACGCAAGCGGCGGCATTGCTGGGGCAGACCGACCGCGGCCGCATTGCCGCCGGCAAGCGCGCCGACCTGCTGGTGCTCGATGCCGATCCGCTGGTGGATATCGCCAACACGCAGCGCATTGGCGCGGTCTGGCAGGCGGGCCAGGAAGTCGCCGGGCCGATCGAAGCCGCTGCAGACACGGCTACCCGCGACTGATCGCGGGCGGTGTGATTCAGGGGGCGACGGCGGGCGCCGTCGTCTCCCACCGCGCCAACTGCGCCTGGAAATCAGGCAGCAGCAGACGATTGCCATAGCCGCTGAGATGGTCACCATCGAAGAACAGCGGCTTGCCCTCACGGGTCGGCAGGCATTGCTCGCCGGGGCACAGCAACGGCATCGGATCCCAGATCGACGCGCCGGGCAGACCTGCAGCCACCTGCTGCAGGCCGGCCAATACCGGGGCACGCAACTGCTCGATCTCGCTGCGCGGCACGGTCATGCCGTTGGCGCAGATCGGGTTGTGGCGGTTGAACACATCCGAGCACCGGTACGGGGGCGCGGGCAGCACGGGTTTGGGCGCTTCCAGCACGATGTGAACACCGCGATCGGCCAGCGGCCTGAGCTGCTCGATCCAGTGCGCGATTTCGGCGGTGCGGCCTGCATTGGCCGCCTCGCTGAGATGGTCGGCGCGAACCTGCGCGACATCGAACAGTGCGTACTGCTCAGACAGGCGCGGCAGCCGCAGCCCTGCCAACAGCACCACATCGCCCGGCTGCGCACGCGCCTGGATATCATCCAGCACATTGCGCGCATAGGCCTCGCAGGCCGGATTGGGCCCCTGCCAGGCGCGCAGCCCGACCAGCGCGCACCCTCCGCTGCCATACAGGCGGATCGGCGCTCCATCCCGCACAACCAGGCGCTGCAACATTTCGTGGTAGGCCAGCGCATGCGAATCACCGGCCACGAACAGTTGGCGGGTGGATGCGGTGCGTCCCGGGCACTCACCACGCTCATACAGACGCGCCTGCCCGCCCAGCACCGGCACGTTGCTGACCCGCACGCGGCAGTCCGG
This sequence comes from Stenotrophomonas sp., assembly GCA_003484865.1. Classification (GTDB taxonomy): domain Bacteria; phylum Pseudomonadota; class Gammaproteobacteria; order Xanthomonadales; family Xanthomonadaceae; genus Stenotrophomonas. The sequence goes on along the minus strand of DMZT01000356.1, from coordinate 1,782 downwards.
GATTTCCTTCTTCAGCCCCTTGGCATACGGGTACCAGTCCAGCGGGGCACGGCTGACCACACTGAGCGAGGTGTACTGCTGGGTCTTGACCAGCGCCGACTGCAGGCCGGCGCCGAGCACCAGTACGCCCAGCCCGACCACGACCCAGCGCGCGTTGCTGACGCGCCAGCGTGCCCCATGCCGCAGGGGCTGTTCCACCCAGCGCCACGACAGCCAGGACAACAGTGCCACGCACAGCAGCGCGGCGCCGCCGGTGGCCACCGTCTCCAGGCCCACCGTCCAGCGGAACAGCACGAAGACCGGCCAGTGCCACAGGTACAGCGAGTAGGACAGCCGACCGATCGTCACCATCGGCGTGGTCGCCAGCGCGCGCCCGATCCAGCCCCCGGGTGAGCGCTGCAGCAGGCCCAGCAACCCCAGCGTGCCCACCACCGGCCACAGCCCATCGATCCACGGCGAATGCCCCGGCCGTGCCGCCCACAACCCATAGCCCAGCGCCGCAAGGCTCAGCACCAGCAGCGGCGAGCGCCAGCTGATACCGCGCGGCGGAGCCGGTGGCGGCGTGAACCGGCCGCTCAGGGACAATAGCTGGAACAGCAGCACGCCAGCGCCCAGCTGCCAGAAGCGGGTGGTGGTCAGGTAGAACGCATCGATCTCATGACCGCCCTGCCGCGCGCGGAACACCGCGTAGCCCAGCGATGCCACGGTTGCCACGCCGAACAGGCCCAGCGACAGCCAGCGCCCGCGCGGGCCTCTGGCCCACGCCAGGAACAACAGCGGGAACAGCAGGTAGAACTGCTCTTCCACACCCAGCGACCAGGTATGCGTGTACGGATTGAACTCGGTGCGCGGCGAGAAGTAGTCGTTGCCGGTGCTGGCCAGCACCCAGTTGCTCAGCCCGAAGAACGCCATCCGGCCGGTCTTGTCGCTGGTCTCGCTGAGCCAGGATTCGGGAATCAGCAACGCGCTGAGCATCGCCGTTACCAGCAGGCAGACCACCAGTGCCGGCGCGATGCGACGCATGCGGCGCGCATAGAAGCGTGCCAGCCCGGCCCAGCCGCCGACCGCCGGCAGGCGATCCACCGAGGCGCTGACCACGAAACCGGAGATGACGAAGAACACATCCACGCCAGTGAAGCCACCCGGCAACCAGCTCGCCTTGAGGTGATAGAGGATGACCGCCAGCACGGCGATCGCACGCAGGCCATCGATATGCGGGAAATACCCGGGACTGCGTTCCTGCATGGCCCTGCTCCTGACATGCAACGGGCGCCTGACGGCGCCCAGTGCGTTCAACAATGGTTGCGTTGGCTTACCAGACCAGGTCGTCGGGCACCTGGTACTGCGGATCGGCATACGGATCTTCACCGGCCGGCGCATCCGGATCGACCTTCAGCGCCACCGACGGTGCGAACACCGCTTCGGCGTCGGCCAGCACCGCGGCAGTCACCAGCACATAGCGGCCGTTCTGCTGCAGCACGCCGAGCTCGCCGGCATTGAGTGCCTTGAGCTGATCGGCGGTGACGTAGATGCGCTTGATCTTGCCGCCATAGGGGAAGTGGCGCGCGATGTCGGCCGCTTCAGCGTTGAGCGACTTGCCTTCCAGCAGGACCTCCAGCTTGGCCTTGGCTTCGCGACGCAGACGCGCTTCTTCCTGCTTCAGGCGCTCGGCCTCGATGCGGTCGTCTTTTTCCTTCTGCGCGCGGATCGCATACGCCTTGGCGAGGTCGATGTCCTCGCGCGAGCGCGGTTTGCCGGGTGCGCCCTGCGGCGGGCGGAGAT
>DMZT01000355.1:4351-19455 GCA_003484865.1 Stenotrophomonas sp. | reverse complement strand
TGGGAGAGTTTGGACAGCGACGTCATGGAGAGCTCCTGGGCATCAGTCATCAGAGCACGCGTCGAGCAGCGCGCTGACCGCCGCCGTGTCCTGGTCGAACACCGGCGCGGCGAACGGCTCCGGGCCGGGTGTGCGGCCGAACACGATCGGCCGGGTGATGCCGCGGTAGCTGCCCAACAGCGGGTGCGGCAGCGACGTGACCATCTGCTCGGCCTGCACCTGTGGATGGTCGAACATGTCCTCGACCTGGCGCGCGGCCGCGCACGGCACCTCTTCGCCGAACAACGCCTCCCACGCCAGCGCGCTGCGCGTGGCCAGCGCGGCGTGCAACTGCGGCAACAGTATCTCGGCCTCCGCAGCCCGCTTGCGCACCGTGTCGTAGCGCGCGTCGGCCGCCAGTTCCGGCCGCCCGATCCGCTCGCACAATGCCTGCCAGAAGCGCGGGGTATTGGCCGAGATGTACAGGTATCCATCCGCGGTGGGATGGATGCCGGTGACACCGCCTGAGCGCATATCGCGGCCCACTGCCGCCGGCTCGCCCTCGGCCCAGACCATCCGCGCCGACTGCATCGTCAGCGCACTGCGCAGCAGCGACACGCCCACGAACTGGCCTTCGCCGCTGCGTTCGCGCTCGTAAAGGGCCGATGACACACCGGCCGCCACCAGCGCGGCAGCGTAGTAATCGACCACCGAGCCGTACAGGATCTCCGGGGCGCCGCCCGCCTTGCCCTGCATCGTGCACATGCCGGTCATGGTCTGCAGCACCTGGTCGTACCCTGCCTTCTCCTTCAACGGCCCCTGCTCGCCGTAGCCGGTGACCGAGCAATACACCAGGCGCGGGTTGAGCTTGTGCAGGCTCTCGAAATCGATGCCCAGGCGTACCGGCACGCTCGGCCGGAAGTTGTGCACCAGCACGTCCGCCTCGCGCACCAGGCGCATCAGCACCGCACGCTGGTCAGGCTGTTTCAGGTCCAGCACCACGCCGCGCTTGGAGCGGTTCACGCCGAGGAATGCGCGGCTCTCGGCCTCCAGCGTGGAGGGATAGCGCCGCAGGTTGTCGCCGACCGGCGGCTCCACCTTGATCACCTCCGCGCCCTGGTCGGCCAGCAGCGTGCAGCCGTAGGGACCGGCAATGTAGGCGCTCAGATCCAGCACCCGAATGCCGCTCAACGGCCCGGTGGCACCTTCCCGCTGTGCGATGGCGAATGGAGAACTGGGGTTGCTTCCGGTCATGGTCAATACACTCGATACCTTGATGGAAGTTTCCTCCTGGCCAACGGGAAGAAACAGATCGTGTGGGTATGTTCTGGGTGGACAAAAAGCACGCTGCGGCGTCGGCGGCGCCACCGCCGCCGAACACCGCCGGGACGTCAGCCCGACGGCGCCAGCGACAGCCAGCTCAACCGCCAGCTGCCGTGATCGCGCCCGCCACACCGGTAGTAGGGCTCGAACGTCAGCGGGCCGCGGCACTCCAGCTGCACGGTGATCGACGCGCCCTCGCCCGTGTCCTCGCCCACCTGCAGCCACTGCGAGGGTGGCCGGTCCGGCAAGCGCACCGTCTCATCGGTTTTGTACCCGTCGATCAGGCCGGTGGCATACACCAGCGGCCCGTAGCTCAACCCCACGTACTCCCAGCGCAGGACCTCCTGCGCCACCGGCGCGCCATCCGGCGCGCGCGATTCCTGCACGTTGATGTTGGCCGCCCGGTGCAGGCGTGGCTGCATCGGCAGTTGCACGCAGATCGTGTCGCCGGACTGCCAGGTACGCTGCACGTGCACGAACCCGTCCGCGCCCGCCTCGGCCGCCTCGGGCTGTCCATTGACCTCGATCCGTGCGCCCGTCGCCCAGCCCGGTATCCGCACGCCGATGCTGAACTCGGCGACGCACTCGGGCAGCACGGTGAGGGTCACCGTACCCTCGAAGGGGAATCGGGTCGCCTGCAGCAGGGTCACCGCACCGGCCTGCGCGTGCAGCAACGTGGCCTCGCCCGGCCCGTACAGATTGACCCGCAGCCCACCATCGACCGCGATTCCGTAGGCCACCTGTGGCAACTCTTCCACGGCCATCGCGCCGCTGGATTTGCAGCAGCGCCAGTACGTGGTGTGCACGCGCCGGCCGTTGGGATAGGTGTAGTAGCACCAGTCCTCGCCATTGGCGGCCATTGCCGCCAGCAGGTCGTTGTAGGCGGTGCGCTCCAGTTCATCGGCGTAGCGTGCGTGGCCGGTGATGGCCAGCAGCTCACGGTTGAGCTGCATCCACGCCAGTACCGAGCAGGTTTCCACATAGGCCTGCGGGAAGAAGGTGCGCGGCGCGTTGAATACCTCGCGCGACCGGTGCGCCACCCCACCCCACGGACCGCCGCCCAGCGTGAGGTGCTGCTCGCGGATGTTGTGCCAGAGATGATCCAGCGCCTGGCGATGGTCGTCATGCCCGGTGGCCTTGTACAGCTTGGCCAACCCGACCAGGTTCCAGCTGAGCTGATAGGCCTTGCCGGTTGCGATGAAGGCCGCGTCCTCACCAGCCAGCGCCTTGTCCAGCAGCGCCAGCCGCGGGTTGGCGTTGGCCTGCGCCAGGATGCATTCGGCCAGTTCCAGATAGCGCGGCTCGCCGGTGACCAGATAGAGATCGGCGGCAGGATCCAGCAGTACCGTGGCGGACATGCCGTGGTGGTTGCCCAGCGTGGTGATGTCGATGCCCGATTGCAGGGCCTGCCAGCACAGGTCGGCGATCCGGCACGCGGCCTGCAGGTAGGCTGCGTTGCCGAGCGCGCGCCACGTTTCCAGGAACCCGAGGATCAGGTAGCTGTGCGTCCAGATGTCCCAGGTGCGCAGCGCCGGCTCGCCGTTCCAGCTCTCCGGCTTGGGCGGCTGCGGCACGGTGAAGCGACGCTCAGGCGCATAGTTGCCCAGGTAGCCGTCATCGTCCTGCTGGCTGATCAACCAGTCGGCGACGCGGCGCAACGAGGCCTCCAGCTGCGGCTGCCCGCCCTGCGCCACCGCCCGCGCGGTGGCCGAGAGCCACTTGCCGGCGTGCTCGCCATACCAGTCGCCCTCGTGGTTCTGGTGCTTGTGCGCCTGGCTGAAGATGCTGATCGGCGCGCTGTGCTCATCCACGACGAACGTGCTCAGGCGCCCGCTGCGGTTGGCTGCCAGGGCATCGCCCAGCACGCCCTGCAAGGTGACCTGTTGCGGCGGGACCAGCGTCATGCCGCGGGCGGCGGGATGCAGACGATTCATGCCGCATCCACCACGCAACGGAAGCCGACCGTACCGGCGCGATCCTTGGACGGACCCATCAGCAGGTACTTGCCGTGCTGATCCAGGCGGTAGGCCTGCGGGAAGTACCAGTGCGAGGTCTGCGGCTGATAGCTGCTGCCGCCACGCAGTACGGCCGCGCGGGTGTGCGCATCGCTGAATTCATCGGTCCATTGCCACACATTGCCGACCAGGTCCTCCACCCCGAACGGGCTGGCCCCCTGCGGATGTGCATCCACATCCGCCGGCGGGGTGAGGCGACGGCCACGATTGACCCGCGGCACGCGTGCGGCATCCCACGCGTTGCCCCACGGGTACAGGCGCTTGTCGGTGCCCTGCGCGGCGTACTGCCATTCCCACGCATGCGGCAGCCGCTTGCCGGCCCACGCCGCGTACGCACGCGCGTCCTCGATCGAGACCCAGGTGACCGGCTTGTTGTCCCAGCCCGCACGCGGCGCGCCGTCCTTCCAGTCCGCCAGGAAGTTGTGGTCATCGGCCGGCCGGTAGCCGCTGGCATCGAGGAAGCGCTTGAACGCGGCGTTGGTGACCGGGTGGCGATCGATGTGGAACGCAGGCAGCGCCATGCGCCGGCGATGGTGGCGGCGCGCGCAGTCTTCCCACGGGTACTGCACATCCAGGCCGGCCCAGGTGAACCCTTCGATCTCGATACCGCCCACCTGGAACAGGAACTCGGCGGCCGGGATCGTGACCATGCCTGTCGGCGCCTCGGCCTGCGGGGGCGTGCTCGCGATCGCCAGCAGTTCCTGCGGAGCGGCCTTCCACGCGGCGGAGTAACAGTTGAGGGGCTGCTGTGCGCGCTCGGCGGTCGCCGCCAGGAATTCGTCCAGACCCTCGATCGCGGTACCTGCAGCCACACTCAGGATCGCCCCGAAGCCGCGCGCTTCCATCGGCAGCTCGATGTACGCCGCGCCGTCGATGATCCGCGGCGTCAACGCGCGGCCATGCCACGCATCGAAGTAACGCGTGCCTTGCGCATGCGCCAGCGCGATCTGCTCACCGTCCACGGCGTATTCGTTGCGGTTGATCAACGTGTGCAGCGCTACCCCCTCGCCCGGGAACCGGCTGGCTAAGATGCCGCCCTGCAGGCAGACCTGGTACGGCTCCCAGTCCATCGAGACCACCAGCTGCGGGAACTGCCGGTACAGCGTGGCAATCCGGCGCAGCGCTTCACCGTCGCGCGGGGTGAACTGGTTCCAGACGCCCCAGATGTTTTCCCAGGCGTTGTAGCCGATGCCGTTGAAGAAGCAGTACTGCAGGTCGTGATTGCGGTTGCGGCCCCAGCGGTTCTCGTAGTTCACCATGTGGCGTGGCTCCAGCCACTTCCATTTGGAGACGGGCGGCACCGGGCCATCAGGCGCCTTCTTGCCCCAGCTCTGCACGTTCCAGATCAACTGCTCTTCGGAACTGATGGTGGATTCGGGCTGCACCACCACTGGATTGCCGCGTGCATCACAGGCATCGAAGAACGCCCGCGGCACACCGTTGAAGGTATCGCCGTTGATGCCGTCCGCACCGACCGCCTTGACGATCTCGGCCAGCCCATCCCAGTGCGTCACGCCCGGGTCGCGGGTGCCGTGGTCCCACGGCTTGGCCGGCAGGAACACTTTGACGCCGCGCTTCTGGAAGGCCTGCACCGCGGCCTTCAATCCCGCCAGGCCGCCGGGCATGTCATGCGCCAGATCGAACTGGTTGCGGTCATCGATACCGATGTTGGGGTAGATGTACCAGATCAGCACCGAATCCAGCCCGCCGAACCGTGCGGTCAGATCGTCCAGGTACCGGTCGACGGTGTACTGCCCGGTGGCCGCATCGAAGAAATAGCGATCCTCGACCATCATCTGTGCATGCACGAAGTTGCGCTGCGCCCACTGCAGCTCCGGACGACGGTAGTTCACATCGGTGTAGCCGATCCGGACCAGGTGCTCGCGGCGCCAGTCCTTCAGTTCTTCCAGCCAATCGCCCGCGCTGGCATTGGCATCGATCATCCAACTGCCGATATCGGCGAAGGGCCACGCCGGCGCCTTGCCGGGCGTCGGCAGGTAACGCCCGGTGGTCACGTGCGAGAACTTGTACTCGGTGCGGATCGGCTCACGCCCGTAGTCGGCTGCATCGGTGTCGTAATCGGGGCTCTGATACGGCGTGGTCATGGGCAAGGCATCCAGCAGGAAACGGAAAGGAGGGACATCAGCGCGCGCACGCTGCCGCCAGCGCGGCATGGGCGGCGGCATCGGGAACGCGCGTGGGATCGCCCAGCAGCGCCTGCACCTCGGCGCGGGTGGGAATGCTCGCCTGTGCGCCCAGGCGGGTGCAGGCCAGCGCGGAAGCTGCGGTGGCGGCCAGCAACGCCTCGGCCATCGGTTGATGGTCGGCCAGCGCAGCGATCAGGGCGCCACAGAAAGTATCGCCGGCCGCGGTGGTATCCATCGGGTCGATGCGGAACCCCGGCTGCAGCAGCACCTCGCCGTTCACCCGGGCCAGGCAGCCACGCGCACCCAGGGTCACGATCACGCAGGGCACCGGCACGCGCGCCAGCCCCGTGGCCAGGTCCGGGGGATGGCCGGCCACCACATCCAGCTCACCTTCGTTGACGATCAGCACATCCAGCAGCGCGAGCAGCGCATCGGACAGGACCTGTGCCGGCGCCGCGTTGAGCGCGACCTTGAGCCCGGCCGCACGGGCGCGGCGGGCATAGGCGGTGATGGTGGGCACGGGGGTTTCCAGCTGCAGCAGCAGCCAGCCCACGCCCTCCAGTGCCGGCAGGTGCTCCTCGCGGAGCCCGAGGTTGGCACCCGGCGCGACCGTGATCGCGTTCTCGGCGGTGTCGGCCAGGCAGATGAAGGCGGTACCGGTGGGCAGCGCAGGATCGCGCACGGTCGACAGGGCCACACCCGCATCGCGCAGGGACGCTTCGATCGGCGCGGCGAAATCATCCTCGCCCACGGCCAGCAGCATCCGTGTCGGCGCACCGCCGGCCCGCGCGCAGGCCACGGCCTGGTTGGCGCCTTTGCCACCGGGGAACGTGCTGAAGCCACGGCCCAGCACCGTCTCACCGGGCGCCGGCACATGCGTGGCGCGCACCACGAAATCGAGATTGGCCGAGCCGGCGACAAGGACGGTGGAACGTGCCGCACTACTCATGGGTCTATCGCCTCATCAACGCGGTTGTAGAACGTCGTACTGATGCGCGGCAGATCGTCATTGCCGCCCGGAAGATGCTGAAGCATCAGGATCGCGACCAGGCGGCGTGCCGGGTCGATCGTGTAGTAGGTCGAGGCCGCGCCCGACCAGCCGAACGCGCCGACCGAAGCGGTGCGTCCTTTCAGTGCCGGATCCAGCAACACCGAACCGCCCAGGCCGAAGCCCTCGGCATCGCTGAACTCGGTCACCGGCCGGGGCAAGGCGGTGTGCACCAGCTGGTTCTGCATCATCAGGGCCACGGTGGAGGGTCGAAGCAACTGCACCTCGCCGTAGCGGCCGCCGTCCAGCAGCATCTGCGCGAACCGGCCATAGTCGCCGGCCGTGGAATACAGACCACCGGCACCGCTTGGATACGGCCGGAGCGCACTGCCGGGCACCCGCGCATGCACCTCATCGGCGAGCACCAGATCACCGTGCTCGCCCATGGTGGTCAGCGCCACCACCCGTGCGCGATCGCGCACCGGCACCACGAACCCGGTGTCGCGCATGTCCAGCGGGCCGAACACACGCTGTTGCAGGAACTGCTCGAACGGCAGCCCACCCACCACTTCCACCACGCGCGACAGAACCTCGATCGACGTGCTGTCGTAACGGAAGCGCGTGCCCGGCTCGGTCGCCAGTGGCACGCGGGCCAAGCGCGTGGTGTAGGCGGCCAGGCTGTCCGCGGCCTGCACCTGCTGGTGTTCCAGCAATGCGGTTACCGCCTCGAATCCCTCGCCACCCGCTGCGAAGCCGGCGGTATGGGTGAGCAGATGCCGTACGGTCAGCGTCTGTGTCGCCGGCCGCAGCTGTGGCGCCGCGGCGGTGCCCCCGGCGAAGACCTGCAGACGCGAGAACTCAGGGAGATGGCGCGCCACCGGATCATCCAGATCCAGCCGACCCTCTTCCACCAGCATCAAGGCGGCCACCGAGGCCACCGTCTTGGTCATCGAGTAGATGCGAAAAATGCTGTCACGCTGCATGGGCGTGGCATGCGCCAGGTCCTGCCAACCGTAGGCGGCGTCATGCACGATGCGGCCATCGTGGATCACCAGCGCGACCGCGCCGGTATAGCCCTGGCGGCCCGTCGATTCGTGCAGGAAGGCATCGACTGCTGGCAAGCGCGCCGACGCAGCCGTCGTTTCCGTCTGGCTCGGCGGGTCCGGCAACGACGCCGCGGCCTGTCCCAACGCCAGCATCAGCAACGCGAACACGGCCAGGCGTGCCCGGGGGCGGCAATGACGGGCGTGGGCCGGTCCGTGCGATGGCCAGTACATCCGCTCTCCTGCTGTCAGTGGCGGTAACGTCATGACAGGGTAAGGCAATAAAAACGGACCGGCGCTGCAGTGCGTCGCAGCGCCGGTCCGCGGTGACGGTCAGAACGTGAAGGTATGGGTCAGCGACACCATGCGGCCACGGCCGGAGAAGAAGTTCTGCCAGCCCGGCAGCTGCGACCAGGTCAGCACGTACTGCTTGTCCAGCAGGTTCTCGATGCCCAGCGACAGCTTGCCGTAGGTGCCGGTGTCGTAGTTCATGCTGAGATCCCACAGCGCGTAGCCGTAGGTATCCTCGTCATTGCGGTACACCGCACCGTTGGACGGATTGACGAAGGTCTCGCGCAGGTCACGGCTGAAGGTACGACTCACGCCCAGCGTCGCGTCGAAGCGATCGTTCGGCGTCCAGGTCAGCGAGGCATTGACCTTGTCCGGCGAGATATCGAGGATGCCCATCTCCTTGTTCAGGCCCGAGCCGTCGTAGTACTGGGTCTGGCCGCGGATCCGCGAGTACAGCAGCGTCGCCTTCCACTGGTCGTTGAAGGTCCAGGCGCTGTTCAGTTCAACGCCTTCGATCCGGGTCGGGGCGCGGGTGAGGATGAAGTCCTCGGTCACCTTGTCCACGGTCAGCGATGAGCCGAACTCGGAGGTCGAGCGGTAAGCCGACATCCCGACCTGGGCCTGCTCGCCGCGCCAGTTGAAGCCCACTTCCTTGTTCTTGGTGATCAGCGGCTGCAGATCGGCGATGCATGCCACTGCCTTGCACGGGCTGTTGGCCTGGATGTTGCGCAACGGGATGCCCACGTTGGCGATACCGAAGCCTTCCGAGTAAGAGGCGAACACCGACCACGCATCGGTGATGCGCCAGATCGCACCGAAGTTGGGCAGGTTGGCCTTGTAGTCGAGCTTGCCGCCCTGCACCGGGGTGAAGTCGCGGTAGGCGGTGGTGGTGTAACCGTCGATTTCCAGCTCACCGTCTTCGCGGCGGATGCCGGCATCCAGCGTCACCGGGCCGATGTCCCAGCTCAGCTGCGCGTACGGCGCCAGGCTGGTGTACTTCATCGGCGGCACCCATACCCGGTCGGTCAACGCCAGGCGCTGTTCCGCCGTGTCTTCCACCAGGTCCAGGCCGGTGCGCAGGCGCAGGCCTTCCACCGCGAACAGGCCACTGTAGGCATACGCCGCGCGCAGCCCCTTTTTCTCGGAGTTGATCTCCGACTGGTCCCAGATGCGCTGGTCTTCCGGCGGGGCCGGCTTGACCAGCTGGCGGTCCGTACCGTTCTCCGGCACATAACGCATCGCCTGCTTGGCCCAGTACAGGTCCACGCTCAGGTCACCGCCGAAGAAATCGGCATGGGTGTACTTGGCAGCGAACTGTTCGAAATCGTTGAACTCGGCCAGCGAATCCTTGATCGAGCCCTTCTCGGCGGTATTGGTGCTCGGCACCGGGCACTCCACGGCGTCGTAGCGGCAGCCTTCGACCGGAATGTAGTTGTGCTTCCCACCGATATGGAAGTTGCTGTAACTGGCCTGGATGCGCTGCATCTGGCCCTCGCCGAAGTTGTAGCCGCCCTTCAGGAACAGGTTCTTGCTGTAGGAATCGGACAGCGAGCCGGAGGTGTTCAAGCCAACCCGGCGGCCGTCGCCGTCGTAGGCGATGCCGCGATCGATGTAGGCGCCGCTGATCAGGAAGTCGGCCGCATCGCCCTTGAAGGTGTGGGTGATGCCGATCTTGGACTGGCCGCTGTCATCCTTGAACTGGGTGCCGTAGCGCGTGCTCACCGTGGTCTGGTGGCCCTCCACTTCCGGATTCTTGGAGAGATAGTTGATGACGCCACCGGCACCGCCGATGCCTTCGGCGGCCGACGGGCCGTTGATGACCTCGATGCGGCCGATCACGCCCATGTCGGTGAACGTGCCGTTGCGGCTGCCTTCGCGCAGCGGGGAGCCCTGCGGCACACCATCGAACAGGCGCAGCGCGACGCGGCCGCGCAGGGTCTCGCCACTGTTGCTCATCGCCTGGGAGGATTCGGAGTAACCGGGCACCATGCGTGCCAGCACGGCCGTGGCGTCTTCGGTCAGGTTGAGGGTGCGCTGCACCTGTTCCTGGTTCACGACGGTCACTGCACCGGGGACCTTCTCGATCGAGATCGGGGTCCGGCTGCCGGTCACGATCACCTGGTCCAGATCGGTGGGCGTCGTGCTCTGCGCCATGGCAGGGCTGATGACACAGGCGAACAGTGCAGTGCTGATGGCCGCGGAAAGTGGCTTGATCATTCGTTTCTCCCCCCCAAAAAAGGAAATGCGGGACAGCCGGCCGGGGAGCCGTCGCCACCGATGACGCGCGTGGGCTTTCGCCCTTCCGCCGGTCGATGCGGTTCCCTTGCGGGTCTCCACGTCCTGTCCGGCAACGAGGCGAGAGCCTAGGCGCGGCGTCATGGCGATAGAACTGCGCTCAGGTATGTTCAAAGCCTAGGATTTGTTTCGCTTCGCACCGCGCACCGCGCGAAAACCCGTGGTGTCAGCGTTGCGGCTCGGTCAATGCGACGCGCGCTTCCTCCAGCAACACGTTCACCAGGCGGATGCGCACCGACGAACGCGACCAGACCACGCCAATCCGGCGCGGTTCGCTGCACTGCGGCAAGGGAATGCGCACGACATTCAAGCCTTCCGGCCAGGGCTTGGCCCAATCCGGCACCAGTGACACGCCCAGCCCGCGGTCGACCATGACCGCGATGGCGTTGAGTGCATTGAGCTCGAACCGCTCGCGCGGCACGATCCCGGCCTGTCGCAGGTAGTCATCGGCGAGGCGACCGCCCCATTCGTGGCGGTCGTAGCGGATCAACGGCTGCTCGCGCAGCAGCTCGTGCGGGTCACGGCTGCCCAGATGGGCCGGCGCCAGCACCACCAGCGGTTCTTCGCGCAGCTGCTGCCACTTGCAGGTCTTGGGCAGCGCGAAGGGGGCCTGCAGCACCATCGCCGCATCCAGATCGCCAGCCTCCACCGCCCGGTACAGATCGGCCGAGTAGCCCGGCTTGATGAAGACGTTGATCTGCGGGAACGTCGCCACCATCCGCGACAGGATGTCCGGCAGCAGGCCGGCCAGCGCGGTCGGGCACGCGCCCAGCCGCAGCTCGCCGGCCAGGTCGTTTTCGTTGGCCACGCTGCGAAGGTCGGCCACCTGGCGCAGCAGGTCGCGCGCCCGCTGCAGGATGCGCGCGCCGTCCTCGGTGACGCTGACGGTGCGCCCGGCGCGGGCGATCAGCGGCGCGCCGAGTTCACGTTCCAGCGTGCGGATCTGCTGGGCGACCGCGGCCGGGGTGATATGCAGCGAGCGGGCCGCGGCAGCCATCGAGCCGCGGTCCACCACTGTTACGAACGTACTCAGGAACTGGGTTTCCACGGATTACCTCTCAGCGCGTGAGCAACCTACACGAGCCACTGGCGCAATGCGATTGGACCAATGGCCCGTGCGCCGGCGCCTCAACGGTGCTGGTCATGGGGCTGCCGCTTCGGCCGGGGTATCGCGGTAGATGGTCAGCCCCTTCAGCGAGCGGGTGGGCGCCGGGAAGAACAGGCTGGCCACGTAGCCGATCACGATGCACAGCAGGATCGAGATCGCCAGATAGAAGTACGGGTGCACCAGGTCCATGGTCCAGCAGACCAGCGTGATCAGGATCGAGCCGGCCACACCGATCGCCACGCCCGGCGCGTTGGCGCGGCGGGTGAACATCCCCAACGTGTAGGCGCCGGCAAAACCACCGCCGAGCAGACCGGCCAGTTCGATGGAAACATCGAACAGCGAATGGATGTCATAGCGGCTCATCACCAGCGCGATGCCGATGCCGATCAGGCCCACGCCCACGCCGGACCATTCGGCCACGCGCACGGCGGTTTTCTCGTTCGGGTCCTTGACCAGTTTCTGGTAGAAATCCACCGAGACCAGGGTCGAGATCGAGTTGATGATGCTCGACAGGGTCGACATCGCCGCGGCGAAGATGCCGGCGATGATCAGCCCGGTGACGCCGGCCGGCAGCTCGGCGGCGATGAACAGCGGGAAGGTCGCATCGATCGGCAGCAGCGGATTCAGGCGCTCGGGATTGTTGCGGTAGTACATCCACAGGGCCGTACCGATGCCGTAGAACACGAAGCCGCCGGGAATCATGATGGCGGCGAATGCCCAGATCGATCGCCCGGCTTCCTTGTCCGAACGCGTGGACAAGGTGCGCTGCATCAGCACCTGGTCCTTCGGGAAGGTCAGCACCACATCGAACACGACCAGGAAGATGAAGCCCCACACCGTGGCCTTGGTCAGGTCGAAGCTGAAATCAAACAGCTTGGTCTTGTCTTCCGCCGCAGCCGCACTGAGCAGCTGCGGCATGTCGCCACCGGTCTGCAGGAAGATGAAGCCGATCGCGAACAGCGCGCCGCCGAACATCACGATCACCTGCACCACGTCGGTCCAGATCACCGCCTTGGAACCGCCGACGGTGGAGTAGATGATGGTGAACACGCCCATCAGCATGATCGACCAGACCACGTCCACGCCGGTAATGGTGGAGATCGCCAGCGCCGGCAGGAACAGGATCACGCTCATGCGGCTACCGATCTGCATCACGATGCACAGTGCGCTGGACAGCATGCGGATCGCCGGGTGGAAGCGGGTTTCCAGGTAGGAGAACACGCTCATCAGGTCCAGCCGGCGCAGCAGCGGCACGATCCAGACCGCCACGAACATAAGGCCGACGACCGCGATCAGGTTGTTGGTCAGGTACTGCCAGTTGGTATCGAAGGCTTTGGCCGGGATGGCGATGAAGCTGATCGAACTGGTGTTGGTGGCATACAGGCTGATGCCGGCCGCCCAGAACGGAATCGAGCGCCCGCCGACGAAGAAGTCCGCCGTGGAAGCGTTCTGATCCTTGAGGTAGAAGTAGAAGCCCATGCCGAGCATGGCCAGCAGGTAGATGCCGATCACCGTCCAGTCCAGCCAGCGCAGCAGGTGCTTGCCGCCCTGCATTTCGGCGTACTGGAGCTGGCTGCCGGTGGCGCCCGCGCTGGCCCAGGCCAGTCCGTTACCCCACGCGGTGACTGCCTGCGGATCGGCCGCCACGGGCATCTCCAGCGTCGTCCACGCATCGGTGATCGTGTGGAAAGTGCGCGCCTGGGTCATGCCGCTGCCGTCCTTCACCAGCATCAGCAGATGCGCCTGGCCCAGCGCGCGCATCGAGCCGGCCACGATCGTGCCGTCCGGCGACGCGACCTGCTGCCAGCTGGCGTCGACGTTGCGGCGCCACAGCTGATCGCTGCCCGCGCTGGTGGCCAGGCCCAGGTACAGCGCGCCTTTCTGCGCCTGCAATGCGCTGGCAACCCCCTGCTGCGGCAAGTCCTCCAGATGCTGCCAAGTGGCGGTGCCTGCCGCCGCGGGACGGCGGTAGAGCTGGGCGCTGCCAGCCGCATCGGTGCCCACCAGATATAGCGCGTCACCAAAGGTGGCCGCCCGCGCGTTGCGCAGCGGCTCAGGCAGCGCAATGGCCGCGCCGAAAACCAGCGCGCCGTTGTTCAGGACCACCGGCTGCAGGCGGTCGCCGAGCGCATCCCGGCCCTGCAGCAGATAGGTGCGCCCGGCCGCGCTGACACTGCCCTCAAGCCCGTCCAGCTGCCCGGCGGCCGGCGCCGGCAACGCATCCCACGCTTTGTTGTCGGCGCGCAGTTCCCAGGCACCGTCATGGCCGAGTGCCACCAGGCGCCCGTCCACATGTACCAGCCCGCCCGGTGCGATCTGCGCCGGCAATGCCGGCAGGTTGCCGGCCGCCACCGTAGTCAGGCTCTCGGCGGCCACGGCGCCACTGCCGGCAAGCAGGACAGCGGCGGCAACCAGCCGCACGCTGCGCGCGCAGCGCCGGAGCACAGTGGAAAGAAACGCGGACGGTGCAGGCTTGTGCATGAAATTACCCGGAAAAAGTGCGGCAACGCCGAAGCCGGCAAGAGCGCAGGTAAGAGACAGTGGTCGATGCATCCCGATACCGCAATCAGGTAACCGGGGTAGAAGACGCGGCAAGCAGGGCTTGAGCACGGCGCAGGTACGGCAGGTCGATCATCCGGCCTTCAAACAGGAACGCGCCGTGTCCCTGCCCTTCGGCACCGGCGGCGGCGGCAACAATCCGCTGCGCCTCCGCGAGCATCGCCGGCGGCACGCTGAAGGTGGCGTTGGCCAGGGCAACCTGGCGCGGGTGGATGCAGCTTTTGCCGATGAAGCCCAACTGCCGGGCCATCTGCGCCTCGGCCAGGAAGCCGTCGCTGTCAGCCACGTCCGGAAATGCGCCGTCGCAGGCGAACACCTGGGCTTCGGCGGCCGCCAACCGCAGCGCGAACAGCGTGGCATGCACATTGCTCGGCTCACGGTCGATGCCGTTGGGCGAAAACAGGTCGCCCAGTCCCAACTGCAATCCGGCCACGCGCGGGTGCGCGCCGGCCAGTTCGGCGGCGATGCGCAGGGCCTTGGGGGTTTCGATGTTGATCAGCAGCCCGATCGGGCGCGTCACGCCGTTGCGCTGCTCAGCCTGTTCCAGCCGTACGATGGCCGCCAGCAGCTGCGCCACCGATTCAATCTTGGGCAGGTTGAGCAAGTCCACACCGGGGAGCGCCACGGCATCCAGGTCCGCGCCGAAATGGGCGCTGTCGGTACCGTTGCTGCGCACGATCAACTGCTTGTCACCGGCGCCGCCCCGCACGCGGCGCAGGAAGCCGGCGACCTGGTCGCGGGCCTGGGCCTTGCCGGCCTCGGGCACCGAATCCTCCAGGTCGAAAGAGAGCGCATCGGCCTCGCCGGCCATGGCCTTGTCGAACAGTTCCGGTCGGGCGCCGGGGACGAACAGCTTGCTACGCATGGTTTTCCCTCATCAACCCGCGCAGTCTGCAGAATTGGAAGCCCTTTAAAAGTGCGGTCCCGGACATTCATTGGATAGCATTTGTTTTGACCGCACACTGCGCTGCAGTGCACCACGAGCAGAACAGCGTCGAACATCACCGTGTTGCCCGCACAATCCATTGCTGGAACCTGCCGTGGTGACCGCCCACGTCGCGTCTCGGGCGGTCACCCACCAAACGCGTCACGAGGACTGCTGCCGATGCATGAACCCACCCTGCCGTCGACAACCATCGTCCGGTGCATGCAGCACCTGCACGCGCCGAGCTCGGCATGACCGGCCCCACCCTGGTGCTGGATGGAAGCGCCATCCACGACATCGCCGGCTTCTACGCCGAGATCAACCGCGTGTTCATGGCCAGCGAGGACTGGCAACTGGCCCCAAGCCTGGATGCGCTGGATGACCTGCTCTACGGCGGCTACGGCGCACTGGCCGGGCACGCATCCGCCACC